>JBJTMW010000001.1:0-5154 GCA_046070715.1 Aquirufa sp.
TACGCAGATTTCTCCTCATCCTCTGTATTAATTAAACCAGCTGTCCAAACGGGTAACACGACATTACTTCCCTTCGCCATGGCACGTGAAGTATTGACTGATCCGATTACGGGTTTAGCAACAGGCGTTTCCTATGTGCACACGGGCACCATGCAGGAGTATTCTGTGAAAGGGAAAATTGTTGTTTTAGCGGCTTCTGCGGGTGAAACAGCCCGTTTATTATTGAATTCAAAAAGTTCTCGTTTCCCAAATGGTATCGCGAATTCCAGCGGTGTCGTAGGAAAATACATCAATGACTCGACAGGAGCTTCTCGCTCAGCGATTATCCCGTCCTTATTTGACCGGAAACGCTACAACGAAGACGGCGTAGGGGGAATGCACATTTATACCCCTTGGTGGTTAGATAACAAGAAATTAGACTTCCCTCGTGGGTACCACATCGAATACGGTGGAGGCATGGGAATGCCTAACTACGGTTTCGGATGGGGTATCGAAGGCTTGAATGGCAAAGAAAACTTTAGCCGCGATGGTATTAAGAAAGCGGCCGGTGGATATGGGGCTACCTTGAAAGAGGACTACCGCCGTTTCTATGGCGCTTACGTCGGTTTTGCGGGTCGCGGGGAACCTGTCCCACGCGAGGATAATTATTGTGAAATTGATCCAAACGTAGTGGACAAATACGGTATTCCGGTGCTTCGTTTTAACTACAAATGGAGTGATTACGAAGTGAAGCAGGCCAAACACATGCAAGATACCTTCGAGGAGATAATCCACTCGATGGGTGGTGAAGCTTTGGGCAAAAAACCTGGCGCTGAAAACAATTATGGCTTAGCGGATCCAGGTCGCATCATCCACGAAGTAGGAACGGCGCGTATGGGTAACGACAAAAGTACTTCGGTGCTTAATTCGAATTGCCAAGCACATGACGTGAAGAATTTATTTGTAGCGGATGCTGCTCCATTCGTGTCTCAAGGGGATAAAAACGCGACATGGACGATTTTGGCACTATCCCTACGTACGTCCGAATACATTATCGATCAACGCAAAAAAGGCAACCTGTAAGATGAAAAGAAGAGACTATTTAAAAAATATGGGCTTAAGTTCACTGGGCTTAGCCGTTTTCAATCCCGATGAAAAAGCGATTGAGAATTTAGAACTAGGAAAAGCTCCCGTTAAAAGACCTAATGGGCGTACCCAGGCCGAAGCAGAACAAGAAGCGGCACTTCAAACCGAGGTATTCTTAAACGCCCACGAATTAGCTACGATCACTGTTCTTTCTGATATCATTATCCCTGCGGATAAAAAATCAGGAAGCGCCTCACAATCAGGCGTAACTGCTTTCATCGAATTCATCGTGAAAGACAAACCTGAATTCAAGACGCCTATGCGGGGTGGATTGCGTTGGTTAGATGTGGAATCGAACAAACGTTTCGCTAAAAACTTTACGGAGTTAACTCATGCACAGCGCATTAACATTGTAGATGACATTGCTTACCCGGGGAAAACACCGAAGCATTTAAGTCAAGGTGAGTCATTCTTTACCTTAATGCGTAATTTAACGGCTACCGGATTCTTTACTTCTAAAATCGGCATTGCAGACTTAGACTACAAAGGAAACACGCCCAATCAGTGGAACGGTGTTCCTGATGAGGTTTTAAAACAATATGGTTTGAGTTATGACGCCTAATCGTGTCGTTCGACCAGCTATTTTTCAATCTATTCCAGGCCTCGTGGCGGGTGTTAGCACCCGCCACGGTGGCTTAAGCGAAGAACCCTACACTTCTTTAAATCTAGGTGTTCATACAGATGATGACCCAGCGGTCATCGAACAAAATCTATCGCTTTTTTGTACGGATCTAGGCGTTTCATCAGCCGATTTAGCTCGTTCCTACCAGGTACATGGCGATAAAATTTGGGTGACCGGAAGATCCGGATATCAATCCGGATTTGATGCGATGGTTGCTGTGCAGCCGGGTGTTTTTGCAGGGGTGGGAATTGCTGATTGCACGCCTATTCTATTAGCTGACCCTGTTACGCGGGTTTGTGCTGCGATTCATGCCGGATGGAAAGGGACTGTCGCTAAGATCGTCGAAAAAACAGCTAAACGCCTGATTGAAAACCGCGGATCGAATCCTGCGGATATATTGGCTTACATTGGACCCTGCATCAGCTTAGCTCATTTTGAGGTGGGAGACGAAGTGGCGGCTCAGTTTGATGAGGCGTTTAAAATACGCAAAGGAGCGAAATGGCACGTCGATTTGAAAGCGGCAAACGCGGCTCAATTACGGGCGCTGGGAATTCAACAAATCGAAATCGATCCGGCCTGCACCGTAGCAAATAATATAGACTTCTTTTCACACAGAACAGAAAAAGGAGTAACAGGCAGAATGCTCGCCCTAATTGGTTTTCAGGTTGCGTAGGAACATTTGACGATTCAAATTCTCCTTAGGCAAGAACTCGTAGGCCTTTTTATAATCCTTACGCTTTAAATCCCCATTCTTGACGGACTTAATGAAGCTAATCCACGCAAATGGGTTCGTCAAAGCTAACATGGGGCTGTTGAAGAAACTTTTATTGGCCTGAGACGAAATCATCATATCGGAGAAATTCCGAAAATTAGACGAAGCACCCATCCCGGCTTGCAGGGCAAACACGTTTAGTTTGGATTGTTCTAGGTTATTTCTCGCATTCTCCCGCTGTTGTGCATCGCGTAATTCCATGGCTAAAAAAGCTTGTTTGAACTCTTCTTCGCTGGAATGCGGGAACACTTTGACTTCGCGAAGCATCGTCGTCATCTCTTCCATCGGAATAATCACCTGATGCACTAAATCTGTATCACGCGGCACGATATAGTATTTTTTTTTGTAGCCGATGTACGAAATCACCAAACTATCCCCTGGGAAAACATACATATCTACCTGCCCGAAATTATCACTTAATGCACCACGACCAGCCTGTGGATTAAAAACATAGGCCAAAGGAAGGAATTCCGAATTGCTCGATGCCACCACACGCCCTTGAAATAAGACGGTTTTATCTTGTCCTTGAGAAAAAGCTGTCCACGACAGTAAACTCAATAATAGTATCCCCAGAAATCGAGTAAGCTGTTTCATTTCGAAATCGAATTTACACAAAAATGCAATCCGATGCTGTTAAAGCCTGTTAAAGCTTAGAGTTTTGGGAATAATTTCAAGAAAGTGATAATAAACGGAATAGACAACAAAAGCCCATCAAAGCGATCTAAGAATCCCCCGTGTCCCGGAATCGTGTCCGCCGAGTCCTTAATATTGATACTACGTTTGAAAAGTGATTCCACTAAATCACCATAAGTACCTGCCACCACTATGATGATACCGATACCAAACCACTGCCACGACTCGTAATTCGTGTAATACATCGACAAAACATAAGCGACGATCATCGCCGCGATCAAACCACCAATACTTCCTTCCCAGGATTTCTTTGGGGATACCCGTTCGAAGAGTTTCGTTTTCCCAAATTTCGTTCCTGCAAAATACGCGCCTGAATCGCTAGCCCACAATAAGAAAAGGCATCCTAAGATGATTTGAGGATCGTAGGTTTCATTCTTTAAAAAGGCTAAAACCGTTAATAAGGCGAAAGGAAGCGCCACATAAATGATGCCTAGAAAGGTGTAGGCGATGTTTTTGAAGGGCTTTTCGTCTTTGGCATTATAGAGCTTAATGAAGAAAATTAAGGCCAAAAGAGGCGATAAAATGTAATAATTCGAATACGCAATCTCCCCTTTTTCAATAAAAAAAGTCAACAAATGCAGCACCACTCCACAAAAAGTTCCGTAAAATGTCAACGGCAAATTATCGCTGATACTTCCCACTAATTTGTAAAATTCTAACTGCGCAGCGACACCGATTAACAGGAATAAACCTAAAAACGTGTAATCGCTAAACAGCACACAAAAAAGCAAAAACGGCACCGCTACGATAGCTGCGATCACGCGTTGCTGCAAATTAGACATCTCTTTTAATCCCATCATTTATTTTTCTAATCGGCAGGTATAAAGCCGACGGATGTAAAATACCACTAAAACCAAAGAAATCACCACAGACCACCAAGGCGTAATTTCTCCTAATTTCTCTGGATCGACCGCGATTTGTTTCTGCTGATACAGGTACTGCATCGTCAGCGTCCAGCCATTATTGAATAAATGGGCCACAATTGGAATCCAAATGTTGCGGTTCCACACGTATAAATACCCAAAAAAGGCGCCTAAAAATAAACGCGGAAAGAAGCCAAAAAATTGAAAGTGAATAAAGCTAAAAATCCCCGCTGAAACCCAAATCGCCACATGGTGATTACCCGTATGCCGCTCAAAAAGTGACTGCAAAACACCTCTAAAGAACAATTCCTCCCCTAAGGCCGCTAATCCAGCGATGACCGCTAAGCCTATCGCGAAGTCCATCGGACTGTGGAAATCGATTAAAAACTTCGTCAATTCGGCTAATTGCGTTTCCGAAGCGCGCATCCATTTTTCTGTCTCCTCGAATCCAGCTGGCAAAACCAAAGATTCATTCCTTTGAATAACGTATTCCAAAAGCGGCATTCCCACTAAAATGGTGATGATTGACCATAAAAAGACTCGGTAATCAGGACTAGGATTGCTTGAAAGCGAATTTAAATCACGCTTCTCAGACCAGCGCAAATAAGCCCAGGAGCTGGCTACAAAAGTAAACAGAGCGGAAAACCACTGCAAAGCCATCATCGCGCGGAAGGCTCCCTCGTAGTTTTGGGGGTGCGCCATAAAATCCAACACCGATTTTTGGAATTGATTAACGTCCTGTGTGGGAAATCCTACTATTAATACGACGGATAATAAACCAATAAATTGACCGATGAAGCCTCCTAACAGGAAAAAACCGAATAAAATCAGGGTTTTGGACAGCAAACCGAGGTAACGTTCGGGGCCTTGAAAATTGTTATCTACCATAATGCTCGTAAATTTACGGAATTTTTAATCAGAATGGTAAAGATAGGTAACATCGAGCTAGGCTCATTCCCATTGCTTTTGGCCCCTATGGAGGACGTGTCAGATCCGCCTTTCCGTGCGGTGTGCAAGGCAAATGGCGCTGATTTGATGTATACCGAATTTATATCCTCTGAAGGATTGATTCGGGACGC
>JBJTMW010000002.1:0-3857 GCA_046070715.1 Aquirufa sp.
CGGCCTTGTATGTGATTCGAATCGGTCATTTTTTCGTGGAATCTGGGGCTGCCTTTTTGCGCACCACACTGTAGGCATTAGGCAGGTAATTCATATTCATAAACTTGGTTTCTACCGCCTTGCGGTCAACCTTACGTTTCAAGTATTTTTCGACCACAAGGGAGGCAATCGGTGCCGCAGCAGATCCACCAAAACCGGCGTTCTCTACAAATACCGCAATAGCAATCTTCGGATTATCGCGTGGAGCGAAGGCGATGAAGATGGAGTGATCTTTGCCTTTTTGGTTTTGGGATGTACCCGTCTTACCCACCATTTTAATGTCTGGAATACGGCCATCCGCCTCCACCGTTCCGTGCGTTACCGCATCTTCCATCCCGTCGATGACAACATTGAAATACTTAGACTCCACCCCTACTTTCACCGGCGTCTTATAGAATGGATCAATCGATTTCTGAAGTCCGACTCCTTTCACCACATGAGGTGGAATATACCAACCCCGATTCGCGATGATCGCGGCTAAATTAGCCATTTTAAGCGGGCTGACCACGATTTCGCCCTCCCCTATACTAATCGAGTAGATGTTTGAGAACTTCCACATTTTTTCGCCTTTGTACACGGAATTATAATAGTCCACATTAGGCAAAATCCCCTTCTTCTCATTCCCTAAATCCACCCCTAGTTTACGTCCAAAGCCAAAATTAGCCACTAAATCCGCCCAGCGCTGCAAGCCTTTCGCAGACCGTTCATAGGTATCTCCGGTGGTATTATCGTAAATCATCTTGCGGAATGCATGGTAAAAATAGGGGTTACACGAAACCCGAATCGCCCCGCGCAAATCCACTGGACCGTGACCGTGGCATTTCACCGGAGCTCCTGCATGCGAATAAACGGTGCCTGGGCCTATAAATCCTAATTGTTGACCCACCAAGGCTTGTACGAGTTTAAAGGTAGAACCCGGGCGGTAATAAGCCGATGGCGGACGGTTCAACAAGGGCTTCATGGGATCTAAAGCAAGCTGCTGGTAGTATTTGGAGAAATTGTTCCCCGTTAATTGACTTGCATCATACGAAGGCGCAGAAACCATCGCCAAAATTTCCCCTGTCGAAGGCTCAATCGCCACTAAACTACCCACCTTGTGTTGCATCAAACTATCCGCATATTCTTGAATCGCGAGATCGATGGAGGTGTACAAATTATTGCCCGAAACCGGATTAATGTTCAACGAGCCATTTTTATAATCCCCTTTTTCCACCCCATTGCTGTTCACCATGCGGTATTTCACCCCACGTTGACCGCGCAAAGTTTCTTCGTAAAAGGACTCAATGCCGGAGATTCCCACATAGTCGCCTTGGCGGTAATAGTCGTCTTTTTGATCTGTTAAAGCAGTAGGACTGATCTCGGCTACATAGCCTAAGGCGTTCGAAAAGGAGCGCGATTGATAGGTGCGGAAGGCATTGGTTTCAAAAAAGAAGCCTGGAAAATCCACCATTGCATCTTGTACGCTGGCAAAGTCTTCTTTAGATAAATGCTTCAAAAACAAACTCGGTTTCACCCGGGAATAGGCACGAGCGCGCTGCGTCGTTTTGATAAAATACTCTTTCGTCACCCGAAAAACACGGCAAAAATGATTCGTATCCTTCACCACCGCTTTGCGAGGAATGATGTACAAATCGTAGACAGGTGTATTGTAGACAATTAATTTTCCGTAGCGATCATAGACTTCACCCCGGAAAGGAATCTGAATAATCTTGCGGATCGCGTTGTTATCAGCGGCTTTTTCATAGGTATCATCGATCACCTGCAGGAAAAATAATTTCCCTATGAACAGGAGTCCCACGATGCCGAAGAACAAAAAGATGAGATTTCGCCGCTGACTAAACAAATGAATTAGATTTTAATGACAAAAATAACGAATTTCCTGCGCTTCTGCGAACGCTATTTGGGAAGACTTTTAATGAGTGCCAAAAGCGCAAAGGCAATCGATCCCAGCGAGAAAATAATCGTAAACCAAGGCTTGTCCGTAAAAAAATAAGCGTCTAAATAGCGCCCTGCAAAAACGCCCGCCACGATGGTAACAAGCATCTGAAAAGCGGCGCCCAAGAATTTTTGGTAAGAATTCATATTCACCTAAAATTATCCAATTTTCGGGAAGATAAATCGTAAATTTGAAAATTGTTCTTTTGAACCTTATGCACCGGAGTCTCGTCTTTCTTTTTGTAGCCCTCAGCACTTGGTCTTGTTCACAGTATAGCAACAAGCCTATGGCCGTTGCCTTTCACAATGTGAATGCGAAATACAATGCCATTTGGCAGGCTTCTAGATTAGACAAAGAACTGCAGAAAAAATACTTTGCAGAGCGCAAAGAGAGCTATAACTCCGTATTACCCATCGTCATTCCCCGAGATTCTAGCTTCAAACAAGGGAACGAAAAGGACATCAAGGAATTGATTCGCAAGGCTTCTTTAGTCATCGATCGGCATCAAAATTCTCGTTACATCATCGACGCCTATTTGCTTATCGCTCGAGGTCGTTTGTACCAAAATGACCTGAAAAATGCCATCGAAACCTATAAATACATTAATTCGTTAGAGATCAGGCCTGAGGCTTCACTCGCCTTATACGAGATCTATCTGCAACAACAGGAATTTAGCTCCGCTGAAAAGATCGAAGAATTTCTGAGCGAAAACCCGTTGAATGCAAAGGAGAAAAAGCAGTTTCTGCTCTTGAAAGCCTATTCCTTTCAGCTCTTAAATGAACCTATCAAAGCGGTCGCCGTTTTGCAAGAGGCGCAACGCTACCTGAAAAAAGGGGAAGAAAAAGCGCGCATCTCCTTCATTATGGCTCAATTATTGAGCGATAATAACCAGCCTGGTTTAGCATTGGAAAATTACCGAGGCGTATTAAACAACAAACCGAGTTACGATTTACAATTACAAGCAAATCTGGCTATCCACCAGCAAGAGGGTAATTTAGAGGCATTACAAAAGATGCTGAAGGACCCTAAAAATGAGGACAGCAAATCCTTCGTCTACGTAAAAATTGGTCAATACTATTACGCGAAGAAAGACTTCAAAAAGGCCAAGGAGAACTGGGAAAAGGGCGGCGAAAACAATCCAAACAAGGGTGAATTATACTATCAGCTAGGTGGCTTATTTGCGAAACAAATGAAGGATTACGACCTAGCAGCCCACTATTTTGATAGTGCCGCGACTTATCTCGCTTCGAATCATCCGGATTATGCGAGAGCCCAAAAACTCAAAAAATCCTGGAGAAGCTACAGCGGCTTTGCAAAACAAATTAACCTGCAAGATTCCCTGCTCCGCTTAGCTAATCTAAGCCCAGAGGCTTTGCATGCGCTGTTTTTAAAACAGCAAAAGGACACCGTTAAAACCGTAATCACAAAAACAGCAGCGCCTATTTTTACTAGACGTCCCTTTAACGCAGATCAACAAAACTTCTATTTCAACAATGAGCAAGCCCGCATTCAGGGGGCGATCGAATTTAGTAACCGCTGGGGGAATCGAACATTGGAAGATTTTTGGAATCGAAAAAATAAAAATGCTACGATGACTCAAGCCGTAGCGAGCACTGCACCTGCAGAAAAAATAGTCCGTACAGAATCTGTACTGGAAGAGAACTGGCTAAAAGCCATTCCTTCGACGCCCGCGGCTAAGTTAAAAGCCGCAAAAACGATCGAAGAATCCTTGTTCAAACTAGGCAAATTAGCCCGCTTAGAATTAGGCGAAAATGAATTAGCGAACACGACTCTGAAACGCTTATTGACGGAATATCCGAGCACAGCCTACGAAGCAGAAGCCTTGTATGTGCTCTATTTAAGCAATGAAGGAGCAACGAAA
>JBJTMW010000003.1:0-8932 GCA_046070715.1 Aquirufa sp.
TCAAAAGTCGCACCTTCTGGAGCGGTCGCATTTACCCGTAAAGTACCTCTGTCCTCCAAGGGGGCTAATTCAGACGGAATCGCTTCGAATTTAAACAGGGCGTAAATGATGCCAAACAAGGAGAACATAATCACCCAAGCCATCCAACGGATTTTAATAAAGTCAGCTAAAGAGTCTTCATATCCTTTCGTTAAAGCCACAAAGAAGGGCTCTGTAACGGTATAGAACCACGGTTTCGAATGACTTCCCTTTAATAAACGCGAACTTAACATGGGTGTCAAGGTCAAGGAAACGAAGGCCGAAATAATCACGGATCCCGCCACCACTATCCCGAACTCCCGGAACAAGCGTCCCGTAATCCCTTGTAAGAAAATAACCGGTAAGAATACCGCAGCGAGCGTCACAGTCGTCGAAATTACGGCAAAATAGATCTCTTTCGATCCTTCAATAGCCGCTTCCCACGGGCTGAGGCCCTCTTCGATTTTGGTGTAAATATTCTCTAAAACCACAATCGCATCATCCACCACGAGACCGATGGAAAGCACGATGCCTAATAAAGTCAAGACGTTCACGGAGAATCCCGCTAAATACATAAAGAAGAATACCCCTATCAAACTGACCGGAATGGCGGTCAATGGAATAATTGTCGATCTCCAGTCACGCAAGAACAAGAAGATGATGATGGTTACTAATAAAATCGCGGTAAAGATGGTTTCTTCCACCTCTTCGATCGATTTACGCACGTATTTCGTATTATCGAAACCTTCCTTCATCTCCACATCTGCCGGCAAAGTCAAGCGAATCTGCTCCACTTTCTTGTGAATGGCATCTACGATTTGGATTTGGTTAGAACCTGGCTGCGGAATGACCGCGATGGAAATCATGGGTTTCAAATCCCGCTTAAAGAAGGTTTTGTTGTTTTCTGGCGAAAGTTCCGCCTTACCCACATCGGAGAATTTCACCGAGCGATCGCCTTCCTCTTTGATGATCAAATTATTGAAATCGTCCTCCGTGGTCATACGACCTTGGGTTCTCACGGTTAGTTCCGTGTTCGCTCCTTCGATACTTCCAGAAGGTAACTCGATATTCTGTTTCGCTAAGGCATTCACAATATCCGGTGCGGTCAAACGGAAAGACGCTAAGCGTTCCGGATCGATGTGCAAACGCATCGCGTATTTCTGCTCTCCCCACAATTGCACCGAACTAACGCCCGGAATGGTTTGGAATTTTTCTTTAATATTGCGCGTAGCTAATTCATTCAATGAAAGCAAGTTACGCGTAGAAGAGAAGACGTTAATGTTATAGATCGGGTTCGCATCCGCATCGGCTTTCGCTACGATGGGAGGATCCACGTCTTTAGGTAATTGACCCATCGCACGAGACACGCGGTCACGCACGTCGTTAGCCGCATCCTCGATATTCACCGAAAGATCAAACTCCACCGTGATACTCGAACGGCCATCGCGACTCGAACTCGACAAGGTCCGAATACCGGCGATACCGTTAATCGATTCTTCAAGCGGTTCGGTGATTTGGGATTCAATAATGTCCGCGTTTGCTCCGGTGTAAGACGTTTGCACGTTCACTACAGGCGGATCCACTGACGGATATTCCCGGACCCCTAAATAGGTGTATCCGATAATTCCGAATACGATGATCGTGATGGACATCACAATCGAAAGTACCGGTCTTTTTATACTAATCTCTGAGAAAGATGCCATAGCTGGATTATTTTACGACTTCTTTGATTTCTACTTCGCCATCTGGTTTCACCTGAATGATCCCGTTCGTAATTAAGGTATCTCCTATCGCCAGACCATCTAAGATCTCTACCGTTTTGTCTCCTCGGGTTCCTAAAGTCACCTTCGTCGATACCGATTTGCCATTTTTAACGACATATACTTTGTTGCCTTTCGCCTCAGGAATCACCGCTTCCGTCGGGATTAAGATTGCCGAACCCTTCGTTTTCAAGATTAAATTTACTTTTGCGAAGGCCCCTGGAACTAATTGGTTCCCTGGATTAGGTGCTTGTGCACGGATTTGCAAGGTTCTGGTTTGTGGATCGATCTTAGGGTCAATTGCGTACACGCGACCGATAAAGTTCTTATCCTCGTTTTCGGTGACGAATTCGATCGTTCCTCCATTTTTCACCTGTGTCGCGTATTTTGCCGGAATGGAGAATTCGATTTTCGCCGGATTCGTGTTCGTCAAGGTCGCGATTTGTGTGCTAGGAGAGATATAACTTCCCATGCTGACGTAGCGGAAACCGATTCTGCCGGCAAATGGTGCGCGCAAAGTGGTTTTTAAGATCTGCGCTTTTAGGTCTTCGATGTCTGCCGAAATCGTATTCACCGAGTTCACCGCAATATCGTATTCGCGTTGTGAGATGGCTTCTTTTTGCAAAAGGACTTTTTGACGCGCCTCGTTGTCCTCCGCTAATTTCTTGTTGAAACCGAGTTTGCGAAGACGTGCCTGTAAATCGTCGTCGTTGATGCGAAGTAAAACGGTTCCTTTCGCCACCACATCGCCTTCTTTGATGTTCAATAAAATAATACGACCAGCGATTTCGGAACGAATTTCAACTTCTTCGTTTGGCAAAATTGAACCCGTCGAGCTGATCATGTCGTCCAAACGCGTCGATTTAACCACGGTCACTATCACCGCCGTTTTGCCGCCCTTTCCACTAGGACCGCCTTTTTCTTTCCCTTTTTCCTTTGTCTCCTCAGCGAAAAAGGTCTTTTTTATTTTCGGATAAAAGGCCAAGCCCAAGATCAAGGCAATGCTCAAAACCGACAGAAGCGTCTTTGTAATTTTATTCATAGTACTAGGTTTTCACACTAAGGTAATCAAATCCGAGGAAACGATTACCCTAACTTATAGGCTTAATTGGTTAAAGAATTCGAAATCCACGGCATAAACTGCTCATTTTCCACTTCGTTCATCACGAAATGACTCTGTGCGTTACCGATATTTTTAATACTTGCTAGTTTGTGCAAAATAAATTCGCGGTATTCATCCATGTCTGCGACCACAATTTTCAACAAGAAATCGCTGTGTCCAGAGACGCAATAACATTCTTGCACTTCGACTAACTGCATGACGTCCTGTTCGAATTGCTTTAAATAGTCCGCGGCGTGTTCTTTCAGGGAGATATCACAGAAAACGGTTAACGTTTTTCCTAGTTTGGCGGGATTGATCATCGCCCGGTAACCTGTGATCACGCCCTCTTTTTCCATCCGCTTAATGCGTTCGTGGATAGGCGTCGCGCTCATTCCGAGACGAGCGGCCATTTCTTTGTTCGAAAGAAAGGCATCTTCGTGCAGAAATGCGAGGATCTTTTTATCGATGTCATCTATTTTCGCCATACGTTTATTTCCGATCGTTTTTTTCCAAACGTATTCCAAACGAAACCATTCCCGCCAGTGTATCCACGCGCATCGATTGTGCTACATAAATGGCGTATTTTCCAGGTTTCGGAAAATGCAAAGCACGGTAAATGAGGAATTTTTTCTCATAAATATCGCCAAAACCGGCGCCTTTCGGTTTCCCCGTTTTCGGGTCATATAAGATCGCTTCGGCTAAACCTTTTTGTATGGTTTTCCCTTGAGCATCCACTATACTCGGGCTGAAATACAGGTTGTAGAAAGGATAGGCGTTGTTTTGGCGCACCACCACATAAGCCGTATAAAGGCTCACGGAATCTGCCACCTCTACGTTAAAGTGAATAGGCTGCTTTTGAATCCAGCCTGATTCATCGAAGGTTGCAGTCTCATCCAGCACCACATTCGAATCACTGCAGGCAAAGAATAACAGCTCAAACAGGAAAATGAATCCAAGGCTAAGCTTCAGGGGTAGGCGCTGCACCATCTCTAGGAGGTCTTGGTTTAAACTTCTTTTTCTTCTTGAATGGTTTCGGAGTGGCAGTGCCACCATCAGCTGCTGGAGTTGATCCTTCAGGACGATTTTGTCCCTCTGGACGCGGTCCGCGGTTTTCACCTTCCGGTCTCGGAGGTCTTGGCGGGCGATTCTCACCTTCAGGTCTTGGTCCGCGTTCAGGACGAGGCCCGCGATTCTCACCTTCAGGTCTTGGTCCGCGTTCAGGTCGAGGCCCGCGATCAGGACGCGGTCCGCCGTCACGATTTCCACCATCGCGGCCACCGCGGTTATTTCGGTTATTGCGATTACCCGATTTTACCCCACCATATTTCTTGTCCATCCGCTCTAAATCAGAGTTTAGCTCAGATAAGGTAGGTTTTTCGACCGCTGGAGCATCTGGATTCAGATCCTCAAACGACTCCGGAATAATCCCTTTCTTATTTAAATCAACAATTTCTGCGACGCGGTCACAGCTCACTGGAATCCAGATTGCCTCTTCGCCCACAATCCCAAACCACATCATCCGCTTGAAAATATCCGTCTTCTGCAAGATGGCCTCTCCGCGTTTGGTTTTTAAACGACCCTCAATCGTAGGAATGCGTTTCAAGGCATCCATATAGGTCTCTAGTTCGTAATTCAAGCAGCATTTCAAACGACCACATTGGCCACTTAATTTGACTGGATTTAGCGATAGATTTTGATAGCGTGCAGCAGATGTGGTGACGTTCTTGAAATCAGATAACCAAGTCGAGCAACACAATTCACGTCCACAAACCCCGATTCCACCTAATCTACCTGCTTCTTGGCGCAATGATATTTGTTTCATTTCGACCCGAATCTTGAATTCGGTCGCTAGCAATTTAATTAATTCGCGGAAATCGACGCGGTCTTCAGATGAATAATAGAAGATCGCTTTGGCCCCATCGGATTGGAATTCTACGTCCGAAAGCTTCATATTTAGCTTTAGATCGCTGATGATTTGACGACCACGGTACATGGTAGGCAAGTCGCGTGCCATCGAATTTTGGTGTTTTTCGATGTCTTTTTCTGTAGCTAAGCGGAAAATCGTTTTGACCTTATCGTCGTCTTTGATATTCTTCTTCAATAATTGAAGGCGAACTAATTCCCCTTGCAAGGAAACAGTACCTAACTGGGTTCCGCTGCTGGAATCGACCATAACGGCATCTCCGGTATGTAATTCGAGTTGATCTACATTGCGGAAATATTCCTTTCTGCCTCCCTTGAACTTCACCTCCACGATGTGAAAGCGTTGAAAAGAAGGGACGTCTAAGTCTGATAACCAGTCAAAAACGTTCATTTTATTGCAACCACCTGAGCCACAACCGCCATTACTTTGACAGCCTTTTACCTCTCCGCTTGCGCTGGTAGAGCCACATGACCCACTGGAACACGATTTACATGCCATATCTTAATACATCTAATCCGATGTCTCTTCTAAAGTTTTTGCCTTCGAACTGGATCGTTTGAGCGGCCTTTTGTGATTTTTGGATCGCTCTTTCCAAGGTATTCGAAGTTCCAGTTAAAGCCATAACTCGGCCGCCGCTGGTAATAATATCGCCGTCTTTAGACGACGTTCCTGCGTGGAAAACGATCGCGTCTTCCACTTTTTCTACCCCCGTTAACACGTCGCCTTTGCGGTATTCCTCTGGATACCCGCCCGCCACTAACATAGTCGTTACGGCGTATTGGTCCAAAATAGAAATTTTTTGTTCGTTCAGCGTGCCATTGGAGGCTGCAATTAGCAAAGATAGGAAATCTGATTCGATTCTAGGTAAAACCACCTCCGTTTCCGGATCTCCCATTCTTGCGTTGTATTCGATGACGTAGGGTTCGCCTTCGTGGTTCATTAAACCGATGAAGATGAAACCTTTGTAATCAATATTTTCTGCTTTTAGTCCCTTCACCGTCGGTTCAATGACCTTTTGCTTCACTAATTCCATGAATTTCTCATTCGCAAAGGGAACTGGTGAAACCGCACCCATGCCGCCGGTATTCAAACCCTCGTCGTTTTCACCAATGCGCTTGTAATCTTTTGCCTCCGGTAAAACCACGTAGTTTTCGCCGTCTGTTAACACGAAAACGGATAATTCGATGCCACGAAGGAATTGCTCGATCACGACTTTGGAACTCGCATCTCCAAACTTCGCGTCTAATAACATTTCATTCAAGGCCGTCTCCGCTTCTGCCAAAGTCAAAGCAATAATCACCCCTTTTCCAGCCGCTAAGCCGTCCGCTTTTAACACAATCGGCAAGGATTGCGTTCGTAAATAGGCTAGCCCTTCCGCGATCGTATCCTTAGTGAAGGTTTGCGATGCAGCTGTGGGGACGCCGTATTTGTGCATGAAGTTCTTGGAGAAGTCCTTGCTGCCTTCGATTTGGGCACCTTCGGCTCCTGGACCTACGATCCCTACGTGTTTCAAGTCTGCTTGAGATTCGATGAAATCACGGACCCCTTTTACTAAAGGCTCTTCTGGGCCCACGACCACTAAACCGATGTCGTGCGCGCGAATCGCCGCAGCGATTCCTTCAAAATCGGTCACGCCTATCGCTAAATTAGTGCCGCATTGAGCGGTTCCCGGATTACCCGGCGCAATGTATAAATTACCTAGGATAGGGCTTTGGCTAATCTTCCAAGAAAATGCGTGTTCACGACCTCCAGCACCTACTATTAAAACGTTCATATACTTATTAATTGGCTAATTCACTTAAAAATTTAATGCGCATCAAACGAAGTTCTTCTTCGCTGACGTCTTCAATATCACAATTTTCCAAGGCCTCTGCGATGTCATCCGTGTCCGCAGACATGAAGTATTCGTAGATTTCCTCTTGTTTATCCAGTTCCATCACCTGATTGATGTAATAATCGAGGTTCAGTTTCGTCCCCGAGAAGCAGATGGTTTCGATCTCTTCGATCAATTCCGCCATGCTCACTTCTTTTTGTTCGGCGATCAGGTCTAAATCGATTTTACGATCAACTTGTTGGATGATGTAAATCTTGATTTTGGACTTATTGACGGTCGATTTCACGACTACTTCTTTTGCCGTTTCGATCTCATTTTCCTCCACATAGCGATTGATCACATCGAGGAATGGCTTACCAAATTTCACGACTTTACCCATTCCCACGCCGTTGATTTGGGCCATTTCGTCCTGTGTAGTCGGATAAGTGGTCGCCATTTCTTCCAAAGAAGGATCTTGGAAAATCACATACGGGGGTAAATTTTTCTCCTTCGCGATCTTCTTGCGGAGGGTTTTGAGAATGTCAAAGAGGGCGTCATCATAGGCTTTGGCCCCTAAAGCAGCGCCTTCATCTTCATTTTCAGCCGGCTCCGCCTCTTTTTCATAATCATGGTCTTTGTAGAACGTAAGTGGGAAAGATTCCTTCAAGAAGGCCTGGCCAGCCTCGCTTAAACGCAGCACACCGTAATTTTCGATGTCCTTGTCTAACAGCCCGAAAATGGACATTTGCTTAATAAAGGAAATCCAAGGGGACTTTTCATCCTCAATCGGCACCGGTTTTGATGCGGTTTTGCGCATCTTCGGCTTCTTAGGCGTGTCCTCGTCCGCGTCATCCTCCTCGTCGTCATCGTCCTCTTCGTCTTGCTCCGGGGCAATCCAAGAAACCGTTTTCCCAGCCCCAAACAGGGATAATTTCTCCTGTTCATAGCTTTGGATGAAGGAATTCGACTTGCCTTCCAAAAAGTCCGCGATGTGCTCCGCGTCAAATTGCTCGCCGGTTTGCTGCACCGCTTTTAATACCAGGCTCACCTCTTCTTCTGCCTTAAAGGTAGGCGTGGGATGCAGGCAATTGTCGCAGAAACCGCAGTTTTCCGCCATGTGCTCCCCAAAATAGTGAAGCAATTGCTTGCGGCGGCAAACGCCCAAATTCGTGTAATAGACCATTTCAGACAAGAGAATTTTGGCATTCTCCTTCTCTGTCACCGCCTTATCTTTATTAAATTTATCTAATTTCAAGATGTCATCGTAGGTGTAGAACAAGATACACGTTCCATCCAAACCATCACGACCTGCGCGACCCGTTTCCTGGTAATAACCCTCCAGTGACTTAGGTGCGTCGTAGTGAATCACAAAACGGACATCCGGTTTATCGATTCCCATCCCAAAAGCAATCGTCGCCACCATCACATCCACTTCCTCATTCAAGAAAGCTTCTTGGTTCGCCATCCGCACCTGCGGCTCTAAACCAGCGTGGTAGGGAAGGGCCTTCACGCTGTTCACATGCAATAATTCCGCAATTTCCTCCACCCGCTTTCTCGAAAGGCAATAAATAATGCCCGCCTTACCGTTATGTGACTTAATAAAACGGATCAATTGCTTATCGATATCTTTCTTCGATCGAATCTCGTAATAGAGATTTTTGCGGTTGAAAGAGGATTTGAAAACGGTCGCATCTTCCAGATTTAGAGTCTTTTGGATATCGATTTGCACCTTAGGTGTCGCCGTCGCCGTTAAAGCGATGATAGGCATTTTCTCATCGATGCTCTCGATAATGGTGCGAATCTTGCGGTATTCCGGTCTAAAATCGTGTCCCCATTCGGAGATACAGTGTGCTTCGTCGATCGCGAAAAAGGAGATTTTAGCCTGTTTTAAGAAGTTCAGGTTCTAGTGTTTATTCAGCGATTCTGGGGCGATGTACAATAATTTCACGGCTCCAGAGATCACTTCTGCCTTCACCCGGTTGATTTCAGCACGGGTTAAAGAGGAATTTAAAAATTGGGCATTGATGCCAAAAGCCACCATTTGATCCACTTGATTCTTCATTAGCGCGATCAAAGGCGAGATCACAATCGCCGTTCCTTCCATCACAATCGCTGGTAATTGATAGCAAAGCGACTTGCCAGCACCGGTAGGCATTAAGACAAAACTGTTTTTGCCTTGAACGGTATTCAGAATAATGGCTTCTTGTTCACCCCGAAATTGGCTAAATCCAAAGGTTTTTTTTAGCTGTTCCTTTAAGCTATCGATCGTAATTGGATGGGGCATAATTTGATTAATGGGTTGTTTCGGCGATGAT
>JBJTMW010000004.1:0-6895 GCA_046070715.1 Aquirufa sp.
GAAATACGTTTTTTTCTAGATTGTTTTTAAAATTTCTCCGGCGTCTTCTTCCAAAACTTGGTTTACAGACGACATCACCTCAAAAAATACCGCTAATTTTTCTGGGTCCACCCGATCGTAAATTAACTTATTGAAGGCGATTACTCCTTTTCGGGCTTGGTCACGTTTCTTTTTCCCTATTTCTGTTAAAAAAATCTTCACCACCCGCTTATCCTCATAGTTCGCAGAACGCTCAATCCACTTCTTTTCTTCCAGGGTTTTTAACATTCGGGTCAAAGATCTCGCCTCCAATCCAAGTGCCGGCGCAATCTTCGTGGCTGGAGTTCCATCTTTATCAATATGTAGCAACACATATCCGATAGCCATCGTCATATCAAACTGCGCAGAATACGTATTGTACATGCGGCTGATGGCATACCAACCGGTCTTAATATGGAAATCAATCGTTTCTTCTGCTTTCATAAGAATCTTCCTTGTATGCGAAATAATGTATGCGAACATACCTTCGGACAAAAATGAACTAAAAAAAAATAGGATGCAAGCATCCTATTTTCAAATTCCGATAAAAGCAATCGATTATTGTACTCGATTACCCTTCATTCTTTTTGAATTCACTTTCAAACCATTCAAAGACGACTTCATAATCATCAGACGCACACGAGGCGTTTTAGTCACGGACTTCGTCAAACCTTCATATTTCTCATTGTACACGAGGTATTTGCTACCCTCAAAGTTCAAACGAGAAATCGATGAATTACCTGTTTCGTCTACCAGCTGGTAGAAATACTCTCCGCGTTCCCCTAAAACAGGTGCAAAGATTAAGCTATTCGACTCCTTCGCTGGATTATCGAAAGAAACGAACAATTTGTCCCCTTCTTCCTTTAATAAAGCACCCGGAGTTTGTTTCTCTAAACTAACGCGGTTAATCGACTTGCCATTTTTGAAAACCAACGCACCCGCTTTCACGTTTGCATCTGTCGAACTCATCTCTCTTTCTAAAATCAAGCCATTGTCATTGTAAAACTGAATCTTTTGCAACGGAATATTGCTTTCCTTCACTGTTGCTAAAATAGATCCCGTTAAAAAGGCCTTCTCCGAGCAGGAGCTAAATAAGACCGTTGCAAACAATAAAATGGCCAGTTTTTTCATGAGAATGTTAGTTAACGCCTTCGGCTAAAACAAGAACTCGATTATTCAAAACTTCAACAACTCCTCCTTCGATTTGGAAAACCTCTTTATCAGCCGTTAATTCTCCTTTTGCTAAAGTAGAAACGATGGCTGCGTGGTCATTTAAAATTTGGAAGGAACCATTAACGCCAGGCAAAGTCACTACAGATGCTTCTGCAGAGAACACTTTACGATCCGGTGTAATAATTTCTACAAACATAATTTTCTTTATTTAGCAGCCTCAGCTAATAATTTCTCTCCTTTTACTACTGCATCCTCAATCGTACCTACTAAGTTGAAAGCAGCTTCTGGAAGGTGATCGTATTCTCCATCGATGATCGCGTTGAAACCTTTGATCGTATCGTTGATATCTACTAGAACGCCTTTTAAGCCTGTAAATTGTTCTGCCACGAAGAAAGGTTGTGACAAGAAACGTTGTACACGGCGAGCGCGAGAAACGACTAATTTATCTTCTTCCGATAATTCATCTAGACCTAAGATCGCGATGATATCTTGTAATTCTTTGTAACGTTGTAAGATTTCTTTCACACGTTGCGCTGTGTCGTAATGAGAATCACCTAAAACTTCAGCAGATAAGATGCGCGAAGAAGAATCCAATGGATCCACCGCAGGATAGATACCTAATTCAGCAATCTTACGAGATAATACCGTAGTCGCATCTAAGTGGGCAAACGTTGTTGCCGGAGCTGGATCCGTTAAGTCATCGGCAGGTACGTAAACCGCTTGTACCGATGTAATCGAACCACGCTTCGTCGAAGTAATACGCTCTTGCATCGCACCCATTTCTGTAGCTAACGTAGGTTGGTAACCTACCGCAGATGGCATACGACCTAAAAGGGCAGATACCTCAGAACCCGCTTGTGTAAAACGGAAGATGTTATCGATAAAGAATAGGATATCACGACCTTGACCTTCGCCATCGCCATCACGGAAGTGTTCCGCCACGGTTAATCCAGATAATGCCACACGAGCACGGGCTCCAGGAGGCTCGTTCATTTGACCGAACACTAAAGTAGCTTGAGATTTCGCTAGTTCTGTTTGATCTACTTTAGATAGATCCCACTCACCTGCTTCCATCGCGTGCTTAAATTCCTCACCATACTTGATAACGCCTGACTCGATCATCTCACGTAATAAGTCGTTACCCTCACGCGTACGCTCACCTACACCGGCGAATACCGAAAGACCTTCGTATGCTTTGGCAATATTATTAATCAACTCCATAATCAATACAGTTTTACCTACACCGGCACCACCGAATAAACCAATTTTTCCACCCTTTACGTAAGGGGCTAATAAGTCGATAACCTTAATTCCTGTGAATAAAACTTCTGTCGTAGTCGCTAATTCATCAAATTTAGGCGCAGAACGGTGAATCGGCAATCCTTTGTCCGACTTAGGCTGAGAAATACCATCGATGGCATCCCCTACTACGTTAAACAAACGACCTTTAATTCCCTCACCTGTCGGCATTGTCATAGGCGTACCTTTGTCGATTACCTCTTGTCCACGTTGAAGTCCTTCCGTTCCTTCCATCGCAATCGTTCTTACGCGATCCTCTCCTAAGTGCTGTTGCACCTCAAGAACAAGCGTTTGACCATTTGATTTCGTTACTGAAAGAGCATTCAAGATCGCTGGTAAATGTGATCCTTCTCCTTCGAAGCTCACATCGACAACGGGTCCAATTACTTGCGCAACTTTTCCTTTGTTAACTGCGTTTGCCATTTGAATTTTAATTTGTTAGCTAAAAAACTACGATTTTGTATTAGTTCACGAATGCTAATACATTCGGACTGCAAAATTAGCCTCTTAATTCGAATTTACCAAAACAGAAATTAGTATTTTTCAACTATTTTTTGCCAAAATCAGGCAATTTCTTTGAATGAATCGTAGTTTGTATGAAATTTAGGAATTCAATTATTGACCAAAATATGCGCTTGCCTTTCCCCTCCTTTTCGAAAAGCCTTTTTTACGCGACTGCGGTGGTGCTCGTGGCTGTTTTGGGGCTTTGGATCTCAGGAGGAACAGCACATTTTACCTGGGTCGAGGTTTCTGAAATGATCCCCTTTAACAAAGTGGTCGACACACAAGCCGGCCAGGAGCTGCACACAAACGTCTATTTCATTCGACAAAACTTCCAAATACATGCGGCAACACTCAGCGCAATGCCAGAAATTATTGGATTCGCCCTGGCTTTGATCGGATTAGGGGTGGCGCTTTTTTCGTTTTTACCTGTTTGGCAGGCTGTTTTGGGCGCCACACTGTGGCTTGGAATCGTGGCTTTCACTTTATCTGATGCCTCTTTTTCTGCTCTATCGCAGATCATCAGTGGACAGATTTTCAGCTTGAGCCTTTTAGCTCTTGCAGGATTAACCGTTTTGAGTGCCGCGGCTATCCCCTCCTTTTTGATGGGTTTGTCACATGGTTCCGATGTGGCTGGTTCTAAAAAGAATCGCACGCTTCTAGGTTTAGTTTGGGGGATCAATTTGCTGTTGACAATCAGCAATCAGCGCTTTGATGTGGGCATTCGCACGGCGATTCCGGCATTTATCTGGGTGATTTTAGCTTTGGGTTTATATGTATACCAAAACAAAGACAACAAATCCCTGCTTGGGATTAGCCTATTAGGCTTTTCATCCTTGATTCCACTCTTGTGGCACGCAAACACTCCGGGAATTCAGGCGATTGAAAGCTGGAATTTGATTAACCAGGTGCTGATGGGTCTACTTTTTCCGCTCTTTATTTACCGGAATTTTGGCCCTCTGCTAGCCCAAAACCTCCCCATTCACAAAGTCATCCACAAGGCAGCTTTGCTACCGCTTCACTTGATTCAAATCGGAGTCCTTATTTTAAGTGTGGGCGCGGTCTTTGCGTTTAATTCCGGTGCTTATCATTTGGGTATGGCGGCGAAAGAGAATTATGCGGGCGATGTATCTTCTTTAGTGGGGGACAAACAGATGGCGGAAATCCATTACAAGAACGCCACGTTACACAGCCGTTTGAATATCAAAAGTAACCTAAGCCTTGCCGCCCTCGCGCAACAAGCGGGCGACACAGAGACCTTCGCCTATTATGTAGCAGCCAGCCAAAATTCACAGAAAGATCCCGCTCTTTCCGTAGCACTTGCGAATGTGTTCGCCACAGAAAACCGTCCTTTTGATGCTTTATTCACCTTACAAAAAAGTGATCTAGCTGACCCACGCATCGCCACACAGCTGGCCTTGCAATACGAAAGATTAGCCGTACCTGATTCTGCGATTTATTTTTACGATCGCGCACTTTCACTAGAACCTGAAAATCCGCTTTACATAGCAAACAAATTATACGCGGAATCCACGTATTTAAAACGAAAGCCTGAATTCAACCCATCAGAAGACCTAGCCATACAGGCTAATTTACTAGCCGCTGGAACCCCTACGGCACCGATGAATCCTTCTTTTGTTCCGAGGGCGGATTTGTGCGATTTGGTTTATCTATATAATGGGCTGTTTTTTTGGAAAGGAAAAACACCTCTATATAACCTGACAAGCTGGCAAAAATCTCTAGGCGAAATGTTCCCAGAATTAGCACTATTGAAGTCCTGGCAGGCGTTTTACCACGCGAAACCTTTAGTCGCATTAAACCAATTGAATGTGTCCATCGCGGCGGACACAACACAGGGTTCGGGGATGGCGGGGATTTTAGCTTTTTGGAAATATGCGACGGCTTTTCCGGTGAAAACACCTCCGGTTTTAAGATCGAATGCGCTTGCGCTGTTAGAAAAACACCCTTTTCAAGTGGCAGTTTTGCAGCAAGCACTTCCGCTGGTACCCGCAAAAAAAGGGTACGAGGCCGCACTGGCCGCTTTGCAATGGAACGAACAGAATCCTGCCTACTACCCCATCTATGCTTTGCAGGCACTCAAAATGGGCGAAATAAATTATGCGGATGAGGCGATGGAAAAATTAAGAACCTTGAATCCTGCCCTTTTTCAAGCCTCGCAAGCAAGCTATTTAGCTGAAAAACAACGCGCTCTACAAAAAACTAAGTTTTAGCGCTTGTATAATTAAGTGACATTCTGTACTTTTGCAGTCCTAATTAATTTAAGTAGCGGAGTAAATGGTTCTTTCGCTGCTTAATCATTTAAAGAACCATCTTATATGAATCAAAAAATTCGCATTAAGCTGAAGTCATTTGACCACTCATTGGTAGACAAATCAGCAGAGAAAATCGTTAAAGCGGTAAAAGCTACAGGAGCAGTTGTTTCTGGCCCTATCCCACTTCCAACAAAAATTGAGAAATTCACTGTTTTACGTTCACCACACGTTAACAAGAAAGCACGTGAGCAATTCCAATTATGTACTTACAAGCGTCTAATCGACATCTTCTCTTCTTCTGCAAAAACAGTAGATGCGTTGATGAAATTAGAATTGCCTTCAGGAGTAGACGTAGAAATCAAGGTTTAAGGACCTGTCAGGTGAAGGCAGAAATGCTAATAGCCTTGATGAATAAATATTTTGTTTTACCTTTGCAAGTCCCAATCGAAATGATGGGCTGCTTTAACAAATAAAGAAATGAAAAGAACTTTTCAACCCTCTGTACGTAAGAGAAAAAACAAACACGGTTTCCGTGAGCGTATGTCTACGGCAAACGGTCGTCGCGTATTGACAAACCGTCGTGCTAAAGGACGTCACAAGTTGACTGTTTCAGACGAAAAAAGAGGCAAATAAGCCATAGATCTTAGAAAAGAAGATTTCTGGTTTGCTATTGTTGTACACTTAGTATTCCTGCTTTGAAATTTACATTTTCTAAATCGGAGCGTCTAACGCACATTAAGATTATTGATTCCTTATTCGAGAAGGATAGTCGAGTCGTTGAAGAACGGTTTGTCTATCCTTTTCGTGTTTTATACATCCGCCAAAATCCCTACGAAGCGGATTTAGAGAATCCACAGATTTTGATTTCGGTACCCAAGCGCCGTTTCAAAAAAGCCGTGGACAGAAATACCCTCAAGCGGCGCATACGCGAGGCCTACCGGCTGAACAAACCCCATTTTCAGGTAGAGGGAAAAGCAAAACTTCCCGATGTGCTGGCTTTTGTCTATATTGGCTCTACCATTGAACCCTCAGACAAAATCCATAAGAAAATGGCCGCCATTTTAGACAAATTCACGCAAACAAATGAAGCAGCTACTTAAAATAAGCATTTTCGTGTTGTTGGGTATGGGCTTGTGGGCGTTTAGCCGAGCAGATCAATTGTTTGACCTTGCCAAAAACCTGGATATTTACGCCAGCGTCATCAAAGAACTCAATCAATTCTACGTGGATCCGATCGACCCCAACAAGGTCGTTCAAAACTCCATCGACGGAATGCTGGATCAGTTAGATCCTTACACGGTTTATTATCCGGAAGAAGATTTGGACGAATTCACTACACTTACCACGGGTAAATATGAAGGTATCGGAATCCGAGCCTCATGGGTGGACAAAGGCTATTTCATTACGTATGTAGACGAAACTAGTCCCGCCTTACAAGCTGGATTGCAAATAGGAGATCAACTTATTTCCATCAACGGAAATAAGATTACAGAAGATTCAGACCCGGGTTTATTAATCAAAGGGCCCAAAGACAGTAAATTAGTCGCAGAGATCAAACGGGGGGATGCCTCGTTATCCTTAAGCATCAACCGATCCACGGTGCAAATCAAAAATGTAGGCTATGCGGGCAT
>JBJTMW010000005.1:0-8934 GCA_046070715.1 Aquirufa sp.
GGCTAAATCCAACAAATCCGAGAAGGTGCCGTATCCCTGCGCAACAGACAAATCATTCTTCGAATACCCAAAGAGCGTTCTATTTAATAAATGACCCACATTCGTTGCGTTCCAAACCGGCATATTATTCGATAAATTTAATTCGCAAAGTCGTATCCGGCTTTGAAAAACGCTGCACTCGAACATCCAATGAATTCGCAGCTTTACTTACTCGTTGCGGCACCGCCACTTGATCGAAGAATGTAGGATCCGCTTCTACTAAATCCACCAGCTGTTTTTTGCCTTTCTCTCCCTTAATTAAGAGGTAATAATGTATTTCGCTTTTGTGTTTTGCGTCGGTGTATTTCTTGCGAATTGTACCGTTCCAGGCCATTTCGGTGATTTCGTCCGCTTCGTTGTATACTTTTTCGGACCAAATATTGGGCAAGAAAATCTGTGCCGCTAAGGCCATTCCCGTCATAGCAATGAGAATAGAACCAAAGTTTTTGCCCAAAAAATCCTCTTTATTCGCCGATGCGCCTCCACCCATCCCGCCAAAAAGGGGCATTTTCAATTTTTTACGGGGAGCTCTGCGCGGTGGAACTGGAGGGGTGGACATTTAGAAGAACAGTTTGATTTACAAATCAAGTTAATTAAACGGTATTTTAATATTTTTTTTGGGATTAATTTATCGATTATAGTTAGGATAAAAATTCAAATTGGTAAATTGCCTTTTCATTTTTCCAAACGCCTAACAAGCACAGAATATTATAATGATTTCATTCATCAGTAAATCGGTAACGAAAATTTTTGGCACGAAATCAGAGCGCGACATTAAAGCGTTGATGCCTATCGTTGAGAATATAAAAAATGCCTACGCAAACTTATCTAGCTTGTCTGACGACGAATTGCGTGGTAAAACGGCGGAATTCAAATCGCGCATTGCGGCTTTTTTATCCGATATAGATAATCAAATTACTTCCCTACATACTTCAGCAGAAGAAACAGAAGATGTAGATGCGAAAGACCGTTATTTCCAACAAATCGATGCCCTTCAGCTAGAACGTAATTCTCGCTTAGAGGTCGTATTGATGGAAATTCTACCCGAAGCTTTCGCCGTAGTGAAGGAAACAGCGCGTCGTTTTACGGAGAATAAGCAATTAGTGGTTTCTGCTACGGTAGAAGATAAATTCATTGCTTCTAAGAAGAAGAATGTGGTGATTGAGGGCGAGAAAGCGATTTGGAAAAATCAATGGTTAGCCGCTGGAAACGAAATTACCTGGGATATGGTGCACTATGATGTGCAGCTAATCGGGGGTATCGTATTACACCAAGGAAAGATTTCAGAAATGGGTACGGGTGAAGGAAAAACACTCGTTTCTACCCTTCCTACCTATTTAAATGCCTTAGCGGGTCGCGGGGTTCACTTAGTAACGGTGAATGATTACTTAGCGAAACGTGACTCCGAGTGGAATGCGCCATTGTTCGAATTCCATGGCTTAAAAGTGGATTGCATCGATAAGCACGAACCGAATACGGAAGAGCGTCGCCAGGCGTATTTAGCGGATATCACCTATGGTACGAATAATGAATTTGGCTTTGATTACTTGCGCGACAATATGGCGCGTAGTTTAGAGGATCAAGTCCAAAGACCACACCATTTTGCGATGGTCGATGAGGTCGATTCCGTGTTAATCGATGACGCTAGAACGCCATTGATCATCTCTGGACCAATCCCAAGAGGTGACGAACAAGAGTTCGAAACCTTCCAGCCACGTATTCACAAATTAGTCGAAGCGCAGAAGCAGATCGTCCAGAACTTCTTAGTGGAAGCGAAGAAACTGATTGCCGCAGGTGATAAGAAAGAGGGTGGTTTGGCCCTATACCGTGCTTACAAAGGTTTACCGAAGTCGAAGCCATTGATCAAGTTCCTTTCCGAAAACGGAATGAAGCAATTGATGAACGAGACGGAGAGCATTTATTTAGCGGACAATCAAAAATTGATGCCAGAAGCGCACGAGCCTCTTTTGTTCACCATCGAGGAGAAGAATAACCAGGTGGAGATGACTGAAAAAGGTTTGGAGTTCATGAGTGGCAACACAGAAAACCCGAACTTCTTCGTATTACCGGACCTTTCGATTGACCTAAACCGCATCGAACAAAACAAGGATTTGGCGGACGCAGATCGTCTTGCTGCGAAAGAGCAATTGATCCAAGAATACAACGAAAAAGCGTCTCGTATTCACACGGTAAGCCAGTTATTGAAAGCCTATACTTTATTCGAGAAGGACACCGAGTACATCATCGTGGATGGCAAGGTGAAGATCGTGGATGAGCAAACGGGTCGTGTGATGGAAGGCCGCCGTTATTCCGATGGCTTGCACCAGGCGATTGAGGCGAAGGAAGGCGTAAATGTAGAGGATGCGTCCCAAACCTATGCCACCGTTACCCTCCAAAACTTCTTTAGAATGTACCACAAATTAGGGGGTATGACGGGAACCGCGGAGACGGAAGCGGGCGAGTTTTGGACGATCTACAAATTAGATGTCGTTTCGATTCCTACGAATCGAGTTATTCAACGTAAGGATCATGAGGATAAAGTGTACCGCACGGTGCGTGAGAAGTACAACGCGGTGGCGGAAGAGATTCAAGAATTAGTAGCCAGCGGTCGTCCCGTCCTAGTAGGTACGACTTCGGTGGAGAACTCAGAATTATTGAGCCGTTTGTTAACGATTCGCAAGATTCAACACAATGTGCTTAATGCCAAACAACACGCTCGCGAAGCGGAAATCGTCGCTGAAGCGGGTCAATCAGGCAAGGTAACGATCGCTACAAACATGGCGGGTCGTGGAACCGATATTAAATTAAGTCCCGAGTCGAAGGCGGCGGGTGGTCTTGCGATCATCGGTACCGAGCGCCACGAATCACGTCGTGTCGATCGCCAATTACGTGGTCGTGCCGGTCGTCAAGGGGATGTGGGATCGTCTCAATTCTTCGTCTCATTAGAAGATAACTTGATGCGTCTTTTCGGATCAGACCGTATCGCGAAAGTGATGGACCGTTTGGGAATGGAAGAAGGCGAAGTGATCCAACACTCGATGATTACCTCCTCGATTGAGCGAGCGCAGAAGAAGGTGGAAGAGAATAACTTTGGCATTCGTAAACGTCTATTAGAATACGATGACGTGATGAATTACCAACGTAACGCCATCTACAAACGTCGTCAAAACGCCCTTTTAGGCGAGCGTCTTTCACTGGATATCATCAACATCTTGTTCGACGTGTGCCGCGACATCGCGACACAGTTCACGAACTACGATGATTTCGAATTGAAAACGATTGAATTGTTAGGAATGGAGCCACCATTTGATGCTTTGGCATTCAATAGACTGAATAATGACCAAAGAACGGAACAATTATTCCTAGCAGCAGAGCAACATTACAAAGCGAAAAATGAGGTCATCGCCTCTCAAGTCATTCAGGTGGCGCAAGAAGCGAAACAACATGGCTATTCTGGCATTCAAGTGCCGATTAGCAATGGCCAAATGACCACCGGAATCGTCGTAGATGCAGATAAAACGATCCAATCTCAAGGAAAAGAGGTCGTGAAAGAAATGGAGAAATTCATCACACTTTCGCTGATCGACCAAGAGTGGAAAGAGCATTTACGCGAGATGGATGATTTGAAACAATCGGTTCAAAACGCGGTATTCGAACAAAAAGATCCATTATTGATCTACAAATTCGAGTCCGTCAACTTGTTCCAGCGTTTCGTTTCCCGCGTGAACATGGACACTATCAGCTTTGTGATCAAGGCTGAGATTCCATCTGTTCAACAGACGAATCAATCCGCTGCCAAAGCACCCAAAGAGAAAGCACCTAAATTGCAAATGAGCAAAGACGATGCCATCTCCTCTTTATTAGGTGGCCTTGCCGGTGCACAAGAGGAATACCACGATCCATCTACCCCATCGGTAGAACGCGCGGCACCTCGCCAAGCGATCAAAATCGCGGACCGCAATCAACGCGTGACGGTTCAATACGCTGACGGAAGCATCAAAGAAGATGTGAAGTACAAGACGGTGGAACAGGATGTGGAGAGTGGTAGAGCGGTGGTGATCGCTTAGTCGCTTCGCGACTTATTCAAAGCATAGAGCATAAAGCACAAAGTATAAAGTAGGTTAAAAATGGGACTCAGGTCCCATTTTTGCATTAAATGATAATAGATTATAGAGTAGAGAGTATAGATAAAAAGGCGCTGATGGCGCCTTTTTTGATTCCTATAAGAGAAGAGAATAGTTTTGATTTAATATTCAGAAAATATGGCGCAGACCATTTTCGAATATTAAATCAAAACTATATGGCGCAGACCATTTTCGAATATTAAATCAAAACTATATCATCAGCATTTGCTACCTCCACCCCACTCTTCGCCTCCTCCAGCTCCGCCTTCGAGCATCTAGCCCGAGCAATCGCAAATGGCGTTTTCGTAGAATCAAGTAATTCGATGACCTCGCCTTTCATGAAATCACCTAGGATTTCAGTGATGCCTACGGAAAGAAGGCTTTTGCGGGAAGTGATGGCTTTGACGGCGCCTTTGTCGAGGACGACTTTGCCGGTGATGAGGCTGCCGGCGGCGAGCCATTTTTGGCGGGCGGTTAAGCTGGCCTTGCCGGCTTCGAAGACCGTACCTATTTTTTCATTTAACGCGTCTACGATTCCGCCTGCATTATCTAATCCGAAGATCACGACCTTGATACCTAATCGCATCGCGAGGCGGGTGAAGGTGAGTTTCGAGATCATTCCGCCTAAACCAGTGGATGAGGTATCGGAGGAAACGACGGATAAAGTGGTGGCATCGATTTTAGGCACGTAGCGAATGATTTCGCCGTTTGCGTCTAAAAGGCCTCCTACGGAAGTAGATATTAAGAGTTTTTCTGCGCCAAAGCCGGTCGCGATTAAAGTCGCGAGTTCGTCGTTATCGGAGAATTTAAGTTCGGTGTTTGAAACTACGTCATTTTCGTTTGCGATGGGAATGACGTTGCTTTTCCAAAGTTCGGTGTAGGTTTCCTTTAATTGTAGGAAAGATTCACGGTTCGAAAAGTGGTGGCGTTCGCAAAGCGATTGCGCGATGGCGATGCCGTATTTGGAGAAATACTGGTTGTATTTTGCAATTAGGATCGGGTTTCCGATCGCTGCGGCGGCTTTTCGTTCTGAAAGCGTGCCTTTGTAATGCGTTAAAAAGGCTTTGCCAGCGGCCACGGCGCCGGAGGAGACGAGGACGATGTGGTAGTCTTTTGTGAGGCTAGCCACCTGGGCGGCGATCTTTTCTAAAGTCTGCTCGTTCACCTCCCCATTCTTGTGGGTAATGGAGGAGGAACCAAATTTGATGACAAGGATGGGCTTTGACATACCGCAATTTACGTTAAATTGTGGGTTTCTGAAAGTCGCAGGTGGTTTTTAGCGCTTTGGCAAGTCTTTTTAGGTAGGCCGATCTCGGAATATTGATGGCTCCATAACGCAGCACGTTATCGTTCATGAGCTGGGAATCGAGGAGCTGGTAGTTTTGTTCGCGTAAAATTTGGATCAAATAATGAAAGGCGACTTTGGACGAATTAGAGACCAAAGAGAACATGGATTCCCCAAAAAACGCGGCGCCCATTGCCACGCCATACAGGCCACCCACTAATTTTTCTTCTTGCCAGGCTTCCACGGAATGCGCGAACCCCATCCGATGTAATTCCGTATAGGCTTGGACAATTTCCTCTGAAATCCAGGTTCCTGGATCCGAAGCACGGGGTAAGGCACAATGGCGCACCACCTCCTCGAAACAGGTGTCCACCCGAATTTCGAATCGCTTTTGGTTAATAATGGGCCTTAGGGATTTAGCGGGCTCGTAACTTTGAATAGGAATGATCGCCCGCGGGTCTGGACTGTACCAAAAAATCTCCCCCGTTTCCTCCGCCATCGGAAACACACCGGACGCATAGGCGTAGACGAGGGTTTCGGCGGTAAGCGGCGTGGAGTCTTCCATGAAATATTTTATTGATTATTGGGATTTAAACGAAGATTTCCCGAAATTCGACCTTTAAATGCATTTGTCACTTGACAAAGCTTTGGCAAAACTAAAGAATGACGTTTACTAATTCAAATTATTACTCCACCTCTCCTCTTCGACGAAGGAGACGATTCATCTTCCGGGTCTGATACCCAGCAGGTGTTTGTATAATTTGTTTCATTCTTTTTTACGTTCTTAAATGAATAAATATACCGTTCAAGTGGCTAGCGAACAACATTTCGCCCTAGCCGAATCCATCTGCCACGAGATGGCTGAATCAGCCAAAGCCCGCGGAACCGGAATTGCCAAGCGTACCCCCGAATACCTTCAAGAAAAGATGTCAGAAGGCAAAGCGATCATCGCCACCGATGATGTAGATGGCTCTTTTGTGGGTTTCTGTTACATCGAAACTTGGCAGCATGGAAAATTTGTCGCTAACTCCGGATTAATCGTCAAGCCTAGCTACCGCCAGTATGGGGTGGCCAAAGCAGTGAAGATGAAAGCCTTCGAATTATCTCGTACCCGCTATCCAGAGGCTAAAATTATCGGTATTACCACTTCCCTTGCCGTGATGAAAATCAACTCCGACCTAGGCTATGAGCCTACGACTTTTGCGGAGTTGCCGGTAGACGATAATTTTTGGAAGGGATGCGAGTCTTGTGTGAATTTTGACATTTTGACGAGAACAGAACGCAAGATCTGTTTGTGTACAGGGATGATTTATGATCCAGAGAATCCGGACAAGAAAACACCCGAAGAGAAAGACGAAAAATGGCTATTCTTGAAGAATATCGCCGATTTTACCCGTTTAAAAAAGTTTAAAGAAAAGTTATTAATGCCGTTCACGAAGAAGGCAAAATAGAAATAATATGAGCAAGCCTAAAGTAATTCTAGCGTTTAGTGGTGGTTTAGACACCTCCTTTTGTGTGAAATATTTAACGGAAGAGCGCGGCATGGAAGTGCACTCGGCTCTAGTGGACACGGGTGGATTCTCTCCGGCGGAGTTGAAAACGATCGAGGAGAAAGCCTATTCGTTAGGTGTGACTTCGCACGTGACGTTGGACGTGGTGGAGGAATACTACCAGGATTGTTTGAAGTACTTGGTTTTTGGCAATGTATTAAAAAACAATACCTATCCCCTTTCTGTCTCTGCAGAGCGCGTTTTTCAAGCTACAGCAGTCGCTAAATATGCTGCCAAATTAGGAGCCAAAGCCATCGCGCACGGAAGTACAGGCGCGGGTAACGACCAAGTTCGTTTCGATGTCGTATTCAGAATCCTAGCACCGGAGTGCGAGGTGATCACGCCTATCCGCGACTTGCAATTATCCAGAGAGGCCGAAATCGAATTCTTAAAATCGAAAGGCGTGGTGCAAGAATGGCACAAGTCGACTTATTCGATCAATAAAGGCCTGTGGGGTACATCCGTAGGTGGAAAAGAGACCTTGACTTCGGACGGTTATTTACCAGAGGAGGCGTGGCCTACGCAATTAACGAAGACTGCACCTGAGAAAATCAGCTTGCAATTCGAAGCAGGTCAATTAGTGGGTTTAGATGGCAAGAAATTCCCATCGACCGTAGCTGCGATCCGGGAGTTAACGGAAAGAGCGGGTGCTTTCGCGATCGGTCGTGACATTCACGTGGGTGACACGATCATTGGGATTAAGGGACGTGTGGGCTTCGAAGCTCCAGCGCCTTTGATCATCATTAAAGCACACCATTTATTAGAGAAACACGTATTAACAAAACACCAATTGTATTGGAAACAAAACATCGGTGATATGTACGGAACGCTATTGCACGAAGGCCAATTTTTAGAGCCCGTGATGCGTAATTTCGAAACATTCTTAGCGGATACGCAAGGTAATGTGACCGGAACGGTTTACGTGACTCTGTCTCCTTACCAATTTATGGTGACGGGAATGGAATCGAAATATGATTTGATGTCCTCTGTTTTTGGGGCATATGGTGAAATGAACAAAGCGTGGACGGGTGACGATGTGAGAGGGTTCTCAAAAATCGCGTCGAACCAAACGATGATCCACCGGAAAGTGAACGAACAATAAGATGGCAAAGATCGGAATCGTAGGGGCCGCAGGCTACACAGGAGGCGAATTACTAAGAATCTTAGTGAATCACCCAGATGTGCTTTTGACCTGTATTTTATCGAATTCACAGGCGGGAAAATTGATCTCGGATGTGCACACAGATCTATTGGGCTCTACGCATTTACGTTTTAGTAAAGACCTAACACCCGTAGACGTCCTCTTCTTATGTTCTGGACACGGCGAATCGAAGAAATTCTTAGCCGCGAATGACATTCCTTGGCACACGAAAATCATCGATTTAAGCACGGATTTCCGTGATGAATCGGAAGGCTTTGTCTACGGTTTGGCCGAATTCCAAAAAGAAAAAATCCAATCCGCGACCAAAATCGCTAACCCTGGTTGCTTCGCCACTTCGATCGAATTAGCCCTTTTGCCTCTAGCGGCAGCGGGTTTAATCACTGAAGACGTGCACGTTTCAGCCATCACGGGTTCCACTGGCGCTGGTCAATCCCTTTCCCCTACGAGCCATTTCTCGTGGAGAAATAACAATGTGAGTGTGTACAAGACGTTTACGCACCAGCATTTGGCAGAAATTAAACAAACTTTAGGTACCAAGAAGGCCATCCATTTTATCCCCTACCGCGGCAATTTCTCGCGCGGGATCATGGCGAATGTGTACACGCCTTACAGCGGAACACAGGAGCAAGCCGAAAAACTATACGAAGATTTCTACGCGAATTCGCCCTTCGTTTTCCTCAGCCCACAAGCGGTGGATGTGAAACAAGTGGTGAATACGAACAAGTGTTTTCTTCATTTACAGGTCCATGAGGGCCAAATCCTCATCAGCTCCGT
>JBJTMW010000006.1:0-3612 GCA_046070715.1 Aquirufa sp.
TTTCCCGTCCCTCCCTTGAATAAGGCAATGGGAATGTCGATCGACCGGTATTTGTTCACGAAATAATTAAAGGTCCCATCTCCGCCCATCACCCAAACTTGATCAAAATCACGGAGCTCATCGGGCCACTCTTTTGCAAAAAGCTGCATTTCCCAATCGGATTTCTCTACCTTTACTTTTTCTAACACCCAAGCGAAATAGGTCGCAATCGCAACCGTTTTCTTCAAGGGATTGATTAGAAATGCTATTTTTTGACTCATAATCATAGAATTGTCTAAATTTAACATAAAATAAATCAATATGTCAAATTCGCTTCCTACTGCTATCATCACCGGAGCCTCTCGTGGAATCGGTCGCGCCTTAGCGCTTTTACTCGCTAAAAACAACTTCCAACTCAGTTTGGTGGCACGCAATAAAGGGGAATTGAAAGACCTAGCGGCAGAAATTACGGAGATCGGACACCGTCCACTCTATTTCGATGGAGATGTATCTAACGAGGCTTTTGTCTCGGATGCGGTGGAGAAAACGGTGCACACTTTTGGACATATTGATTTTGTGATCAATAACGCGGGAATTGGGGCTTTTGGCCCTACGGAATCCTATACTGCGGCGCAATGGGATCAAGTGTTTGATACGAATGTGAAAGGGACCTTTTTGTTTTGCCAAAAAGCCCTTCCACACCTGAAATCCGCTAAAAAAGGCCACCTCATCACGATAGCATCCGATGTGGCAAAGCGCGTTTTTGATGGGGGATCACTGTATTGCGCCTCTAAATACGCGCAGCACGCGTTCACTGAAGCCTTGCGCAAAGAGGTTAGAAGAGACGGCATCAAAGTGAGTACGATCTATTCTGGATTAGTGGACTCTCATTTTCATGCGGATCCGGCTGGCGACCCTTCACATGCGGGCTGGTTAAGCCCGGAGGATATGGCGAATAGTATCTATTATGTGATGAATCAACCTGCGCATGTTGTCATTGATGAGTTGATGATTCATCCACTTAACCAGGAATATTAGCCAAGAATATTAGGTCAACAGTGTAGGACAGTTTGCAGGTCTTGAGTAGAATAATTAAATTTAATCTACTTATAAACCTATCAGACATGTCTCTACGGAAACCCTCTTTAAGTTTTAGCCAAATCGTCAACATGAACGTTGGCTTTTTTGGCATTCAATATAGTTTCGGATTACAGCAAAGCGCCGTGAATCCCATTTATGATTTCCTGGGGGCTAGTCCTGACGAAATACCTCTTTTAAACCTAGCTGGGCCTGTTACTGGTTTACTAATACAGCCATTTATTGGTGCGATGAGTGATAGCACCTGGCATCCCAAATGGGGTCGCCGCAAGCCATTCTTCTTCGTTGGCGCTTTATTGTGCAGCCTTTGCCTTTTACTCTATCCCTTTTCTTCCTCTTTGTGGATGGCTGCGAGTTTATTATGGATCTTGGATGCGGGGAATAATACCGCCATGGAGCCTTACCGCGCTTTTGTCGCAGATAAATTAAATGACGATCAGCAGCCCACTGGTTTTCAGATGCAGAGTTTTTTCACGGGTTTTGGCCAAACCTTAGCCAACCTATCCCTCTTCATCTTCCCCATGATCTTCATCGGAAAAACGGGTTCTCTTCCTACCTGGGTGTACGCCTCCTTCTTTTTAGGAGCCGTTTGTTCCATCGGATCCATCTGGTGGAGTATGCACACGACCTCAGAAATTGAACCCACCGCTGAGGAATTAGCCGAGATCCGCTCTCGCAAATCGAGCGTTTTAGAATCCATATTCGAAATCTTTCACGCGATAGGTGAAATGCCTAAAGTGATGTGGCAATTAGCTTTAGTCTATTTATTTCAGTGGTATGCCTTGTTTTGTTATTGGCAAAATTCCTCGAAGAGTATCGCACTTTCTGTTTGGAATGCAACGCCTAAGGATAATCCAGAATTATACGAAAAAGCCGTTTCATGGACTGGTTTAGTGAATGGCTGGTATAACATCGTGACATTTCTTTCTGCGCTGGCATTAGCTGGTTTTGCGAAGAAATATGGGGCCAAATCCGTGCACATGATCTGCCTCATTTTAGCCGCTGCTGGTTTTCTTGCCTTCCCCCATATTGAGAATAAGAACTTGTTATTCTTCGCCATTTCAGGCTTCGGAATCGGCTGGGCTAGTATGATGGGAATCCCTTATTTACTGGTAGTTAGCGATATTCCAAAGGAGCGTTACGGAGTGTATATGGGTATCATCAATATGATGATAGTGATCCCGATGATTCTACAAAATCTATCATTCGGCTTTATTTTAAAGCATTTTTTAGACAACGATCCCAGAAATGCGATTACCTTTGCAGGCGCATTATTAGCCATAGCCGCTGTAGCGACTGCTTTTATTCAACCATCCCCATCTAAACAATCCGCATGAGTGTCATTTGTATAGGCGAAGCCTTGATTGATATGATTTGTACTGACAAGGGTTCTAGCCTTTCAGACGGTCAACATTTTTTAAAGAAACCCGGAGGAGCTCCCACGAATGTGGCAGCGGCCATCGGCGCCTTGGGCGGCGAGGTGAGCTTGAGCGCGAAAGTGGGTAATGATCCATTTGGACGCCAAATGATCTCCGTGATGCAGGAATTCAACGTGAACACGAAACATGTTCATTTAGACCCTCAGACCTTTACCACTTTTGCCTTCGTTTCCTTGATGTTAGATGGCGAACGTGATTTCGTTTTTAACCGTGGCGCAGATGCAGAACTAACAGAAGCCGAAGTGGCGGCGATTGATTTAAAAGGGGTAAACATTGTTCACTTCGGATCGGCAACTGCATTCTTATCAGGACCTTTAAATGCGGCGTATTATTCCTTGAAAGACCGGGCGAAAAAAGACGGCAAAATCATCAGTTTTGATCCAAATTACCGCCATTTATTGTTTGGAGATAAAATAACGTCCTTCATAAAACAAAGTTTGATTTTCTTGAAAGAAGCAGACTTTACCAAACTTTCGGATGAAGAAGCGATGTTAATCACGGAAACAGAGACTTTAGAAGAGGCGACAGATGCTTTATTAGGACTATGTCCTGGCGTTTTTGCCATTACCCTTGGAAAAGAAGGGACTTTATTGGGATTAGCAGGCAAAACCTACATCATTCCAAGCATTCCAGTGAAACCAGTTGATACGACGGGTGCAGGTGATGCCTTTGTCGGTGCAGTGCTTTATCAATTAGATGGATTAAACATCCAAGACCTTGATTTTACGGCTTGGAAAAAGATTGTCGAAAACGCAAATAAGGCAGGTGCGAGAACCTGCGAATACCTAGGCGCCATGGAAGCCTTCAAGAATTTAAATAATAGCATTTTTAATTAATACACTGTGTACAATTCCGCTCTTCAAAAACAGGCGCATGCGCTTGTGAAATCATATAAAATTAAGGACGCAGGCTTTCAAGAACGATTGACAGCTAATCTAGATGATATCCATAACCACTTTAGAGCGATTTATGGGGACAGTCCATTATTCACGGATTTAATCCAAACCATTTTTCAAGCCTTTACGGATCGCAGTCCGGAACTAAAAAAGCGGGATGAGGCGAAAGCGAAGAAAGAGGAGAATTGGTTTTTGAGCCA
>JBJTMW010000007.1:0-2691 GCA_046070715.1 Aquirufa sp.
GAACAGAGTTATTGCATACTGATGACCGGCTTCAAAATTAGCGCAGACACCAAAAAGCGAATCGAAACCATGGTGAAAACCAATAATGGATTCGAAATCGCCGAAGTGGATTTACAATTACGTGGTCCAGGAGATATCACGGGAACGCGCCAAAGTGGTGCCATCGACCTGATGATCGCAGACCTCGCGAAAGATGGTGAAATACTGAAAGTAGCCCGGGAGACAGCCCAAAAAATCTTAGAAGAAGATCCGAACCTCGAAAAATCCGAATACGCGATGATTCGGGAACAAGTCAGAACCCAGCGCAAAGACACGACTAACTGGGCGCGTATTTCTTAATTTAAATTGGGATCGTCTGGATAGGTGGAGAGGATGCGAAAGTCCCCGCCTTTGGCATGTAAAATCTTTCTCCACAACCGCTCATGCGGCTCGTCAAACACCAATTGATCATTCCCCGGATGCAAAATCCACGCATTAGAACGAACCTCGCGCTCCAACTGACCGGCACCCCAGCCCGAATAACCAATAAAAAACTTGATTTCATCGAATCCAATCTCCCCCGCCACCACCTTATCGATAGCCACCTCAAAACTGCCAGACCAATAAATTCCTGGCCCAATCAACACACCATCTGGAATCAAATCCGGTCTGCGGTGCACAAATTGCATAATGGTGGGATCCACCGGACCGCCAGAAAAAAGGGGCACGTCCTCCAGCACCTTTTCATCCACAAAAGAATCGAAGACGATTTCCTGTTTGTTATTCAGCACTAAACCGAACGAATGTGACGTTGTATGCTCGCAAAGCAAGATTACCGAGCGATGAAAGGACGGATCCTCCAGAAAAGGTTCCGCCAATAAAAGCATCCCAGGCTGTAAATCATCTGCCGTATAACTCATTGCATCGCGCTTTTTTCGTAATTTTAAGGAATGACTCAGCATCTCTTCCTCTCTTTGGGCGGCAATCTAGGAAATACCCGGGAAATATTCGAGGGGGCCTACCCGCTTATTGAAAAAAAAATAGGAAAAATCTCCGTCTACTCTTCCATTTACCAAACCGAGGCCTGGGGACCTATCCCACAAGCGGACTTTTTAAACCAAGTACTACTCGTGAGCACGGTGCTAAAACCCGAAGCCTGTTTAAAGGAATTACTCGAAATCGAACGGGAGTTTGGCAGAGAACGCAAAGAACGCTGGGGTCCGCGAACGCTCGATGTAGACATTTTGTATTACGGGGATGTCATAGTTGCCGAATCCGACTTGAGCATTCCACACCCGCGGATTGCGGAACGCAAGTTTATCTTGACGCCTTTGGCAGAAATTGCCCCCTTTTTCGAAGATCCTGCAAGCGGGAAATCGATGGTGGCGCTCCTTGAAAACTGCTCAGATAGCAGTCTGGTTAATCGTTCTGTTTAGGAAATTTCCAGCTCTTAGAGGTGATACGCTCATAATAGCGCTCATACAATGGCAGAATTTTAACGATATCAAATTCCTGTGCCCGAGCTAAGGCATTCGCCTTCATTTGATCATGCAATATAGGATCCGATAACATTTTGATGGCATTCGCCGCCATGTCTTTCACATCGCCTATCTCACTGACATATCCTGTCACACCATGAATATTCACTTCCGGAATACCACCCGCATTCGAAGAAATCACGGGCACTTCGCAGGCCATCGCTTCTAAAGCAGCTAATCCAAAACTTTCCTTCTCAGAGGTTAGTAAAAATAAATCAGCTAAAGACAAAGCTTCCTCAATTCCATCCATCTTCCCTAAGAAACGCACATCGCATTGCACTTCTAACTCGCGGCATAATGCCTCGATTCCGGAACGCTCCGGGCCATCGCCTATCAAAACTAATTTAGCCGGTATTTTCTTACGCACTAACGCAAAAACACGAACGATGTCTTCTATACGCTTTACTTTCCGGAAATTCGACGTGTGCATTAACAGCTTCTCGCCATTAGGACAAAGAGACTTTTTGAAGTGTTCGTGTGGGCGTTTTTGGAAGCGATGTAAATCAATGAAATTAGGAATCACCTCGATGTGGCTTAAAATCTCAAACTCATCATAAGTGTCATTTTTTAAACTCTCAGAAACAGCCGTCACTCCGTCGGATTCATTAATCGAAAACGTAACGACAGGCTCAAAGGACGGATCACGACCCACTAAAGTAATGTCAGTTCCGTGCAAAGTGGTGATAACTGGCACGTGAATACCCTTGTATTTCAGGATTTGCTTCGCTAAATAAGCGGCAGATGCGTGCGGAATCGCATAATGTACGTGGATTAAATCCAACTTCTCATTTACCGTCACATCGACCATTTTACTAGCCAAAGCAGACTCATAAGGCAAGTATTCAAACAAAGGATAAGACGCGACAGAAACCTCGTGGTAGAAGATATTTTCGGAAAAAATATCTAAACGCGGAGGCTGCGTGTACGTAATAAAGTGAACCTGGTGACCAGCTAAGGCCAATGCTTTGCCTAATTCTGTCGCCACCACACCACTTCCGCCATACGTCGGATAACAAACGATCCCTATTTTCATACGTTAAATTTAGCTGAAAGAATGTAAATTTGTATTAAACAACTGATATCCTTTGAAAAATCTCGTCTTATTTGCGTCTGGTTCGGGTTCTAATGCCGAAAAAATCATCGAACATTTCAAAGGATCCGATCAAGTCAGAAT
>JBJTMW010000008.1:0-2942 GCA_046070715.1 Aquirufa sp.
TTACCTCCGTCAAATTTTCCGCCATTCAACCAGCGCTGGTGCGTATCCACCCGATAAAAATCAAACATCGTCGTACGGTCATCTGCCTCATTAAAGCCTTCGATTTCTTGTGCTTTCTCCCCAAATTCCTGACTGAAGTAGATCATCAATGGACCATCGTGCATACTCGCCGTTACTACCATACCCGGAATTGTAGACCAAAAATTATTCGCTGCAAAAGCCGGAGTATTCAAGCGTGTCTCATCGTGATTTTCTAAGAAACGCAACATGTGATTCGCAAAATCACCTGATTCTTGTTGCCAAACACGGGTAATATCGGCAGTAGTTGCCCCAGGCTTTTGCTCCATAATATGACGAATTCCGTCATAAAGCCCTACTTTGTCATACAAATAATCAAACCCACCTTTGATAATATAATTACGATATTCCTGAGGGTTATAAATTTCCGCAATAAATATGGCATCAGGATTTAGGGCCTTTACCTTAGGAATGGCATAAGCCCAAAATTCCACAGGCACCATCTCCGCCATATCGCAACGGAAACCGTCCACGCCTTTTTTCGTCCAATAAATTAACACGTCTGTCATTTTCAACCAAGTATCGGGAATCGGGTCAAAATGCGTCTGATTACCATGTTGAAGATCTACACCATAGTTCAACTTTACCGTTTCAAACCAATCGTGAATCGATGGTTGCGCAGAGAAAACGTTGTTTCCGCTGACTTTGGCCGGAATTTCAATGTAGGGAACTCGTACCGGAACCGGTGAATTCACACCACTTGGAATTGTAAATTGGGTACCTGGTAAATAATAGAAATTATTGGAAGGCGAGAAAGAAAGATCTTTGTTATCGTTTTGGCCAAAATCAACAACTCCTGCCGGTTTCTGATCCGAGTGATAAGCTCTAGCGAGGTGATTAGGCACAAAATCCAAGACCAATTTTAAATCGGCTTGATGCACGCGATCTAACATAGCCGCGAATTCTTGCATACGTTCTGCCGGCTTATCGGCTAAAAAAGGATTCACATCATAGTAATCCTTAATCGCAAAAGGAGAACCCGCCCGACCCTTCACCACCTGAGGATGATCAACTGGCGACCCAAAAGCGGAAAAATCCTCCATGGTCGCGTGCTCTAAAATCCCCGTCGTATACAAATGGGAGTAGCCTTTCTTTTTTAATGCTTGCAGCCCCTTGCTAGAAACGTCCTTGAACTTCGTGACTCCGTTCTCTGCAGCAGAACCGTTTCTCTTCACGTTCGTATTTTGATTTCCCCAAAGATGAAACATCATTTGGTACACCACATGTTTATCGGATTTCTGAGCCATAAGGGGATACATTAAGAAGGCGGACAATAGAACAAGATAAAATTTACGCATATTATTTAAAATAAACTGTCTAGCACAGCAGAAAAAGGTTTTTTGGCAGATGTAAATGTAATAATTTTGCTAATCTTTAAAACAATCCCTACCTAAATATGTCTTACAAAGCCTGCCTTTTTGATCTCGATGGAGTATTAGTTGATACAGCGATTTACCACTTCCAAGCCTGGAAAATGCTAGGAGAAAATTTCAACTACCAATTAACCGAGGAGCAAAACGAACAATTAAAAGGCGTTTCCAGAGTAGAATCCTTGAATCGCATTTTGGACTGGGCCTCTTATTCAGCTACGGATGAGCAAAAGAAAGCTTGGTTAAAAGAGAAAAACGACAACTACCTACACTTAATTTCGAATATGAATCCATCCGAAATCCTTCCAGGAGTGGTGGATTTTTTAGGCCAAATTAAAGCAGAGGGCTATAAAATCGCTTTAGGTTCCGCCAGCAAAAATGCGGAGATCATCTTAGAAAAGACGGGATTAATGCCTTGGTTTGATTTAATCATAGATGGCAATAAAGTAAGTAAAAGCAAGCCAGATCCAGAAGTATTCTTGAAAGGAGCCGAAGGACTAGGTTTTACTCCGGCAGAATGTATCGTTTTCGAAGATGCACAAGCTGGGGTAGAAGCTGCCATAAATGGTGGAATGAAAGTCATTGGGATAGGAGAGGCGTCTGTTTTACGTGATGCGGATAAAGTAATTCCGAATTTTATCGGAATTAAATCTGCTGATTTACTTCTTTTTTAAAGAAACAGCCTAGCACAGAAATGTCCAAAATTTACAATTTTCTATTTTTGTGAAATTATCCTAATTACCTAATAAACTGAATGAAGCAATACCTAAAAATAGATGAATGGAAAGTCATCGAAGACCAATTCCATCCCGCCTACAACGAAATCACTGAATCCATTTTTTCCCTGGGCAATGGCCGTATGGGACAAAGAGGGTCTTTTGAGGAAACTTACACAGGTAAATCCCTGCAAGGAAATTATGTAGCGGGCGTCTATTATCCAGACAAAACCCGCGTGGGTTGGTGGAAAAATGGGTATCCAGAATATTTTGCCAAGGTATTAAATGCCGCTAACTGGAATGGATTATCCATTCAGATTGGCGGAGTAGAGGTCGATTTACACACCAGTGAAATCCACTCTTTCTACCGCGAATTAAATATGAAGGAGGGTTACATCCTGCGTACCTGCGAAATCTCCCTTTCAAACGGCAAACGTTTAGCGATCGAATCCATTCGCCTGAATAGTATGGCAGATGATGAATCAGGCGTTATTTCCTATTCCATCACACCCCTTAATTTTACTGAAGACATTCAAGTGAAAGCCTTTATCGATGGAGATATCAAGAATAAAGACTCGAACTACGATGAAAAATTCTGGGATGAGGTAAAAGTGGGTTCGAATTCTGTTTGGTCCAAAACCAAGAAAACAGGTTTCGAGGTAATCACCGCTCAGCAAATCGAGATTTTAGCGAATGGTCAAAAAGTAGACGCGAAAGCTACTTCAACAACCCGCGAAAAATACAGTGAACTTGCTTACACTTTATCAGCAAAGCAAGG
>JBJTMW010000009.1:0-11290 GCA_046070715.1 Aquirufa sp.
GTGGGCTGTGTTTACCTACAATAATTACCAGCATACCCTCTATTTTAATACGACTAATTCTTGGGCAGCCTCCCTGTTGTCAACCCGGCAAGAGGTGGCAACCTATCACCAATTGCGTGATATTAATGGCGAATTAGCCCTGGAGAATCAGCAATTACATCAACAAATCTTTCAGTTGCAGGCGCAGGTACAGCAGAAGGCTGATTTGCCGGTCTTTTTTAGCAAAGCATCTTTGGATCGTTACAAGCCTATTGCCTGCAAGGTGATTGATCAAAGTACACGCAATTCCCAAAATTACTTGACGATTGAAAAGGGCTACCAGGACGGTATAAAGCCAGGGATGGCGGTTATTTCTTCGACCGGCGTAGTGGGGAAGGTGATTTCGTGCACCCAGAATTTGGCTTTAGTCGTATCGGTTTTGCATACGAGTAATACGGTTTCCGCTAAAATCAAGTCTTCCGGCGAGCTAGGTTACATTAAATGGCCGGGTTATCAGCCTGAGGTAGCGGAGTTAATGGACGTGTCTAAATACAAGAAAGTAGTGAAAGGCGACACGATCGTTACTTCGGATTACAATGCGGTGTATCCTCCGAATATTCCTATTGGTATAGTGGCCAAAGTCGGTTTGCAGGATGATGGCACTTTTCACGATATTAAAGTGATGCTATTGACGCATTTTTCGACGCTCCGTTATGTGTATGTGATCGAAAATAAGTTTGCGGGGCAGCAGGCGACATTGGATCAGGCTAAACCTAAAATCGACTAAGATGAACGCTACTTTTCAATACAAATGGTGGATTGTAGTCGTTCTATCGATTGGTGTGCAGCTGTTGTTTTTGCGGGATTTGGCCTTGTTTTACTATGGATTTTGTTTTCTTTATTTGTGGGCGATCATCAAAGCGCCCATAGAAACGCCACCGGCTTATTTGATTTTGGGGGGATTTGTCCTCGGTTGGTTATTGGATGTATTCTATAACACGCATGGAATGCACGCATTTGCGACTGTTTTAGTAGCCTGGTTACGTCCTACATTTTTCAATATCCTGACGCCGGCGAATGGATATGATGAGCGCTCTTCGATCAGTTTAGAGGAGATGAAGTGGATGTGGTTTTTCCCTTATTTGGGATTAATGCTCTTCACACATCACCTGGTACTTTTTTTACTAGAGGCGAGTGATATGAGTTTGTTTGGTCTGAGCCTGTGGAAGGCCTTTCTCAGTACCCTGTTAGGGATCGCCGTTTTTTCTTTGTTAGAATTGTTTAACCAAGGGAAATAAGTCTTTTTGTCACCTTTTCGTTTTGGCGTTTAAATTGTAAGCATAGCGGTATCTTATCGATAAACCGCCATGAGTACAGAAACAAGTTCAGCCCTTGCGCTGACAGAATCGCAAGCCAGAGCACTCTTCGAAAAGGAGTTTGTGCCTCATATGGATGCGATGTACAATTTCGCCCTTCGACTAACGAATGACGAGGACGATGCACATGATTTAGTACAGGATACGTGTATGCGCGCGTTTCGTTTTATTGGGTCCTTTGAGCCTGGGACGTATGCCAAAGCCTGGTTGTTCCGCATTCTCAAGAATAATTTTATTAACGATTACCGCAAGAAATCCCGTGGCCCGTCCAAAGTGGAATTCGAATGGGTGGAGCAATCCTTTGCCGGCGATGACGATCCTGAACCTGCTTTTCAAGCCGATTTGCAGGCTGAAACGGTGAATGAAATGCTAGGGGATGAAATTACCTCTGCGATTCAAGCTTTGCCCGTCGATTTTCGCATGATTATCATTCTATGTGATTTAGAGGAGTTTAGTTACGAAGAGATGGCCAAAATCCTGAATATTCCCATCGGTACCGTGCGCTCGCGACTTCACCGGGCCAGGGCCCTGTTAAAAGAGACCTTGGCTAGTTACGCCGCGAAGAAAGGCTACAAGACTGACATGTTGTCAGCCTAGTTCGGAACTATTTGTATACAATCGATGTTCAAAACACTATGAAGACGCATTGTTCCCATCAACCTGATTGCCTAAAGCTGATCCAGCGCATCCTAGATAAGGAGGCGACAGCGGAGGAGGAAGCCCGTTTTTTAGCGAATAAAGACCACTGCTTACCTTGTAAGGAAGGGCATGAGCTGGAACTCGCGCTGCGCAAAGCATTAAAATCGAAGTGCACGACTTCCTGCCCATCTGGTTTACTGGATAGCATTCGTTCAAAAATATCATCGATTCTACTCTTTATATTGCTCTTAATTCCCTTATTTTGTTGGTTCATTTAATCATCGAAATTTTTGGAAGGCAAACTCATCATATTTTCGGCCCCGTCGGGCTCAGGTAAAACCACCATTGTTAAAGAATTATTGGCGCGTAATGCTAATTTGGGCTTTTCCATTTCTGCCTGCACGCGCGATAAGCGTGGGCGTCATGAGGAGCACGGTAAGGATTATTACTTTTTGACGCCGGATGATTTTCGCGCTCGAATTGCGAATGATGAATTTGTGGAGTGGGAAGAAGTGTATGCTGGGGCTTATTATGGCACCTTGAAATCAGAAATTGAGCGAATTTGGGCTTCCGGAAAGCATGTGATTTTTGATGTGGATGTGCGCGGTGGCTTGGCCTTGAAAAAGTATTACGGGGATCGCGCTTTGGCGGTTTTTGTCAAAGTCCCTACGTTAGAAATCCTAGAAGAGCGTTTGCGTTCCCGCGGGACGGAAGACGAGGAAGCTTTGTCGAAACGGATATTCAAGATGAAATTTGAATGGTCTTTTCAGGAGCAATTTGATGTTATTTTAGTGAATGATAAATTAGAAGATGCGGTGAAAGAAGCGCAAGCCTTGTTTGATAAACTGACGAAATAATGAAGGTAGGCCTGTTTTTTGGTTCGTTTAATCCCATTCATCAGGGGCATTTGATCATTGCACAGGCGGTGTTAAATCAGACAGACGTAGACCAAATCTGGTTTGTCGTCTCTCCCCAAAATCCCCACAAAAAAAGTAAATCCCTACTGCATGAATTTGATCGATTGGATTTAGCGGAACGGGCCATTTCCGATAATTACTCCTTTAAATCATCGGATATCGAGTTTAATTTACCTCGGCCTTCTTACACCATCGACACGCTGGTCCATTTAGCGGAGCGTCATCCAGAGACGGAATTCAAACTGATCTTAGGTGGAGATAATTTAGAGCAGTTCAAGAGCTGGAAAAATTACCACCAAATACTTGATTATTATGGTCTCTACGTCTACCCGCGTGGAGAGGAGCCCGCATCTGATTTGTGGGCCCATAAAAACGTTCAGCGGATCGAGGCGCCTGTTTTGCATATTTCTGCGACTTATATTAGGGCCTGTATTCAACAAGGCCAATCGATAAAATATCTAGTTCCTGATGAAGTGGCGACCTTAATCTCTGCTAAAAAATTCTACCTTTAGGCCTTTCCGCCTAATCGATGATCTCCTATTTTTCTCCGTTCCCTTTTGTCCGCATTTTGCTGTTTTGGATGATGGGAATTCTGCTTTCCAGATTTGATTATTGGCCTCTTTTGGGTTGTTTGGGCTTTCTGATGCCGGGGAGAATTGGTAAAAGTATCGGCATCTCCTCCTTGATTGTTATTTTCGCGATGGCTTGGGCTGCTTACTTAAAGCCCGTTTTGTCCGTGCTGCCGCGTGATGGATTTGTTTTTCAGGTGGAAGGATCTGTGGAGGAGAAACCGAAGTCTTGGTCTGTCTTAGCTAGAGGCAAAGGGATCAGGGATTCAACGGGGAGGTGGTCGCCTTCAAGTGGTCTATTTCGGTTATATCTCACTAAACAACTACCTAAACCTGTCTCTGGGGATCTCTATGCTGTGAGACAAGTGGTTAAGCCTTTTCCATTACCGCTTTTTCCTTTTGAAAAGGATTGGGGTGCTTATTTTGCCCAAAAGGGGATAGGTGGTTCGGCTTTTCTACCGTTTGATCGAATTCTACTTTTACAAAAGGGAGCGGTAGAGGCGACTTTTTTCGAAAAGGCGCAGGGTCATTTTGTTGGTTTACTTGAACGGGCTTTTGAGCCGGGTCGAGATCGGGATGTGGCGGAGGCGATGCTATTAGGGGTGAAGACCAAGATTGATTTCGAGACCTTGTCCGCCTATTCGGCCTTGGGGGCGATTCACATTTTGTCTGTTTCGGGTCTTCACGTGGGGCTATTGTATATGGGGTTAAGCCTATTATTGGGTTTTTTGCTGAAACGACGGCCGGCTGGTCCCTATGTATTTTTTGGGTTGATGATGGCCTTGTTATGGTGCTATGCAGGGATTAGCGGCTTTTCTTTGCCGGTGCTGAGGTCCGCCTGGATGTTTTCAGTGATTCTGTTTGCCAAAACCTTTCTTCGAAGACAGGAAAGCCTAAACACCCTAGCTTTTAGCGCCTTCGTTTTGTTATTTCTGCATCCGGCGTCCTTATTTGATGCAGGTTTTCAGTTATCGTATTTGGCGGTTTGGGGATTAATTGCCTTTCAACAACGCTGGGCTTCTGTTTTGCAGTTCTCTGGATGGCTTCGCTGGCCGCTGACCCAAATTTGGGAATTAACCTGCGTAGCCTTAGCAGCTCAAGTATTTACCTGGCCCTTGATCGTGTATTATTTTCATCAATTGCCTCATCCGATTTCCTTTTTTCTGTTAAATCCCTTTTTGATTTTATTCTCTTCTATTGCCTTATTTCTGGGTTTTTTGCTGCTAGCTGTTGGTTCCTTTTTACCCGTATGGGCTTTTCAGCTTTTGGCTTATTTGCTCGCTGGCAGTTTTCGCCTGTTGCACGGTTTGATGTTTAGTTGGGTGGAGCGGGTTACTTCAGTAATCCCCTTTTTGCGGATTTCGTTGCTTGAAATGGGCGCTTATTTTTTAGCGATTTCCTTACTAGTTTGGGCGCCGCGTCGCAGGAAAGCGATTGCGCTTTTTAGCTTGTTGTTTTGGAAAACCCCAGAAATGAGACCTCAGGCATATCTAAGCGCGGTAAAAGGAGATGCGGTATGGGTCGAAAACAAAGGGTCGAAATCCATCGCTTCTTTACCTGCGAGTACAGATCCTGCCTGGATTCAGGCGCACCTGAGTCCGATGTGGGCGAATGTGGGAGTGCAAGATACGCTGACGAGGCGTTGGCCGACCGTAGGCAATCTTTGTTGGGAATACCGAAATGAAACGTATGCGTATGTGCGAATCCCTACGGAAGCTCGGGGGCAGCAGCATCTGATCTTAGGGAAAGAAGTGAAATACCGAGATAAGGAGTGGCTGAAAAGTTGGCAACACGCCACCTGGTACTTTTTGAAAAAACCAAGCATCTATTGGATGTCGGGTTTGAAGCCGTATTTGCCTCAGAAATATTATTTTTTAGATGAGAGGCCCGCCGTTGCACTATAAAAAAAAGGCTGCCGGTGAGGGCAGCCTTTTCAGGATTAGCTTGGCTTCTTTTCGTTACGCTTACGCTCACTTGGATCTAACCAAATTTTACGCATACGTAAAGACTTAGGAGTGATTTCTAAGTACTCATCCTTTTGGATAAATTCCATACACTCTTCTAGTGAGAAGTTTAATTTAGGAGCAATTTTGGTATTCGAATCCGTACCAGAAGCACGCATGTTCGTTAATTGCTTTGCAGCTTGAAGGTTCACTTCGATGTCGTTTTGGCGATTGTGCTCACCTACTACCATCCCTGTGTATACTTCTTCACCTGGATCGATGAAGAACACCCCTCTATCTTGTAATTTATCAATCGCGTAAGGAATTGCAGGACCTGTGTTCATCGAGATCAATGATCCGTTGATACGGCCTGGAATCGCTCCTTTGAATGGTTCGTAAGCGATGAATCGGTGAGCCATAATCGCCTCTCCAAAAGTCGCCGTCAATACTTTAGAACGTAAACCAATCAAACCACGAGATGGAATGTTAAATTCTAAGTGTTGTAAATCACCTTTAGGTTCCATAATCAACAACTCACCTTTACCTTGCGTCGCTAATTCGATTACTTTACCTGCTACTTCTGCAGGAACGTCTACCACTAATGATTCTACTGGTTCTAAACGCTCGCCGTTTTCTCCTTCTTTGAAGATAACTTGTGGCTGACCTACTTGTAACTCATACCCTTCACGACGCATCGTTTCGATTAATACTGACAAGTGAAGAATACCACGACCGAATACTAAGAATTTATCTTCGCTTTCCGTAGTCACTACTTTCAAGGCTAAGTTTTTCTCTGTCTCTTTGAAAAGACGATCACGTAAGTGACGAGAAGTAACTAATTTACCTTCTTTACCAAAGAACGGAGAGTTGTTAATCGTGAACAACATATTCATCGTAGGCTCATCAATCGCGATACGCGCTAATGCCTCTGGATTTTCTGCATCTGCAATCGTGTCACCGATTTCGAAATCTTCGATACCTGTTACCGCGCAAATTTCACCACACTCTACTTTCTCTACTTTTACTTTTCCTAGACCTTCGAACACTTGAAGTTCTTTGATACGCATTTTCTTCGTGGTACCATCCGCTTTACAAAGCGAGATTTGCATCCCTTCTGTCAATGTTCCACGTTCTAAACGTCCGATCGCGATACGACCTACGAAGGAAGAGTAGTCTAATGACGTGATCTGCATTTGCGGAGTACCTTCCTGTACTTTAGAAGCAGGAATATGCTCGATGATCGCATCTAACAATGGAATGATGTTATCCGTTGGTTTTTTCCAATCAGTGCTCATCCATCCTTGCTTCGATGAACCATAAATACAAGGGAAGTCTAATTGATCTTCTGTTGCTTCTAAGTTAAACATCAAGTCGAAAACACTTTCGTGTACCTCGTCTGGACGGCAGTTTTCTTTATCTACTTTGTTTACAATCACGATAGGCTTTAATCCCAGTGCAATCGCCTTGGAAAGTACGAAACGTGTTTGAGGCATAGGGCCTTCAAAAGCATCCACTAACAAGATAACGCCATCAGCCATACGTAGAACGCGTTCTACCTCACCGCCAAAGTCGGCGTGACCAGGTGTATCGATAATGTTGATTTTTACTCCATTGTAACGAACAGATACGTTTTTAGACGTAATCGTAATCCCTCTTTCTCTCTCTAAGTCGTTATTGTCAAGGATCAAATCTCCAAATTCTTGATTTTCTCTAAAAATCTTGGATGCATGAATGATTTTGTCAACTAGGGTCGTTTTACCGTGGTCAACGTGGGCAATAATGGCAATGTTGCGAATGCTTTGCATAAAAATGTATTCGTTGAATGAAACGAAATTCCTTTAATTGGGAAATTCAAGGTGCAAAGGTAGGGATTATTTCTTTGAAAAGTACTATTAACGCTTTAAGAAACAAGCGCTTTCGGATTATTTTTCGCTGTTTGCGTGGTGACGTTCGCTTGGATTTTTGCTAAAATGCCGTTTGCGTCGATTCCGCATAGGGCATACAATTCTTTTTGCTCTCCGTGCTCGACGATTTCGTCTGCGATTCCCAAGCGAATTAGTTTGGAAGCATAGTGGTGATCGACCATAAATTCCGCAATCGCTGATCCAAAACCACCCTGAATCGCGGCGTCTTCCACGGTAATCACCGTCTTAAATTGGGCAAATACGCTGTGCAATAATTCCTCGTCTAAAGGTTTTACAAAACGCATATCGAACAAGGCAGGTTTCAAGCCATTTTCACGCGCCATTTCGCACGCAGCTATCGCTTCATTTCCTATGTGGCCAATCGATACAATGGCAATTTCCTCACCATCCATCAATTGAACGCCTTTCCCAATTTGAATTTCTTCGAAGTTCGTTCTCCAAGCCGGCATCACGCCCTCACCCCTTGGATAACGAATAGTCATCGCCTTTTCGTGGTTTTTAAAGGAGTCTAGGGACGCCGTGTACATGATATTGCGTAGTTCTTGCTCATTGCGAGGAGCTGCCACAATCATGTTTGGCACACAACGCATGAAGGCTAAATCCAATAATCCGTGGTGGGTAGGGCCGTCCGCTCCCGCTAAACCAGCGCGGTCTAAACAGAAAATGACCGGTAATTTTTGCAAGCAGACGTCGTGAACGACTTGGTCGTAACCGCGTTGCATGAACGAGCTGTAGATATTGCAGAAAACGGTTAAACCCTGAGTCGCTAATCCCGCAGAGAAGGTGACCGCATGTTGTTCCGCGATTCCCACGTCAAAAGCGCGATCGGGCATCGCCCGCATCATAATGTTCAAGGAAGATCCGGACGGCATCGCTGGGGTGATACCCATAATTTTCGGATTCTTTTCTGCTAACTCTAATAAAGTATGGCCAAAAACCTCCTGGTATTTAGGCGGTTGAGGGTCATCGTAGGTCTTTTTGTGGATTTCTCCGGTCGTCTTATCGAACTTGCCGGGAGCGTGCCACAAGGTTTGGTCTTTTTCAGCCAGTGAATACCCTTTGCCTTTCGTCGTAATGCAATGCAAAATCTTAGGGCCCGGAATATCTTTTAAATCATTCAGCACCGTCGTTAAATTATCGATATCGTGTCCGTCGATAGGGCCAAAATACCGCAAATTCAAGGATTCAAACAGGTTACTTTGCTTCAATAACGTCGCTTTCAGCCCATTTTCGATCTTCGACACAATCTCTTGAGCTGTTTTACCGAATTTGGACATTTTGCCTAACAGATTCCACACATCGTCCTTCACCTTGTTATAGGTATGTGATGTCGTGATATCCGTTAAATATTCTTTCAAGGCACCCACATTTGGGTCGATCGCCATGCAATTATCGTTTAGGATAATCAACATGTTGTTTGGGATATCGCCCGCATGGTTCATGGCTTCGAAAGCCATTCCCGCCGTCATCGATCCATCGCCGATTACCGCGATGTGTTGTCTGTGTGTTTCTTTTTTATATCCGGAAGCCACGGCCATGCCCAGCGCCGCTGAGATGGAAGTGGAGGAGTGTCCTACACCGAAGGTGTCAAAGGGGCTTTCGGAGCGTTTCGGGAAACCCGAAATGCCACCCATCAAGCGATTCGTATGAAAATTTTCCCGGCGTCCAGTTAAGATTTTGTGCCCGTATGCTTGATGTCCCACATCCCAAACCAATTGGTCATCGGGGGTATTAAATACATAATGCAAGGCTACCGTTAATTCAGTTACTCCTAGTGAGGCGCCAAAATGCCCCCCGTTCACCGATACGTTGTCAATGATAAATTGACGCAATTCGTCACAAACTTGAGGTAAGTCTGATTTCGGCAACTTGCGCAAATCCTCCGGAGTGGTGATTTGGCTAAGTAAAGGACCGGCTTCAAATTGCATAGACGCGTTTGATGATTGATAGTGAGAGATTAACCTTACAAAGGTAAAAATGTTTTTAAGCCTTAGTCATTTTTTTGACTCGCTTTGAATAATCTTTTTTGTTCAAAGTCTGTGAGGCTATCGTAACCTGATTGCGATATTTTGTCCAAAATGGCATTCAGTTCATCCTCCGGTACGGTTTCGAGTTCTTTTCTAGGCTGGACTTTTTGGTGTACGGCCTGTGCAAACTCTTTAATTTTTATTTCAAAGATCGCTTGGGGACGGGAGGCTGCCAAGAAGTTTTTGGCAAAAATAAATCCTAAAATAGCTCCTCCTAGGTGGGCAATATTTCCTCCGGCATTTGCACCAGTCGTCTCAATGAAAGACCAAAGGATGTAAAAAGCCGAAATGTATTTGATGCGAACTGGGCCCAACAATAAAAGATGAACCTGGTAATTAGGCCGAATCGTCGCCGCTGCCACCACCACCGCAAAAACGCCAGCTGAGGCGCCATTCAGGAAGGTAGGGCCTTTGGCGATGAAGAAACTCACCGTATTCATCGCTAATAGGAAGGCTGCCGCACCCGCCAAGCCGCCATAAAAATAAAGCTGAACAAGGCGCTTATTTCCAATGAAATCCTGGATAATAATGCCAAACCAATACAAGAAAAGCATATTAAACACCAGGTGGAACACCTCGATGTGTAGGAAAAAATAGGTAATCAGGCTCCAGGGTCTTTCAATCAATAAATCGAGTGCGGAAGGAAGTGAAACCTGCGTAAAAAAGGCATCAAATAATTCCGATTTTCCGGCAATCAAAAGACCGACTCGCGCGATCATCAACGCCACAAAAATGGCACCGTTGGCTATAATAATCTTTAATAAGCCCTGCCCAGGCTGCTGAATAATGTTTTTTATATCGGTGAGAATGCTGCGCATCTTAATAGAAGCTATCGCGTTTTTGTCTCCAAATCAATAATAAAATCACCGCAAAAAGCATCCCACCTAAATGGGCAAAATGCGCCACGTTATCGCCTTCTGCCGCCGCTTTCCCCGCCCACAATTCATAAAAGGCAAAGCCCATTACTAGGTATTTCGCTTTCACCGGAATCGGAATAGGGAAGACGAACATTTCCGAGTTAGGGAACAAATAACCATAGGCCATCAAGATTCCGAAAACGCCACCAGAAGCGCCCACCACCGGGTTTTGGGTGGTATATTCTTTGTAATGATCAATGGCTCCCAAGGCATTTAAACGACCTTCATTAATGGAAGTACTGCCGTCAAAACGATTGAAATAGTCCATTAAGAAGTCTGAATTCGGGTTCGATAAGGCTAATTCCAAGGCCTTGCGAATGCTCGCATAGTCGTGGAAGTATTGGATTGCTTCATGCAATAAACCGGCTCCTACACCACAGAATAAAAAGAAGAACAAGAAACGTGGGCCTCCCCAGATTCGCTCTAAAATCGATCCGAACATATAAAGCCCAAACATATTCATCAACAAGTGCATAAAATTCGCATGCACGAACATATAGCTGATGATTTGGAAATAGTGGAATTTGCTCGATTGAAAAAAGTACAAGGCGAACAAATCCTCCGGAAGGAAAGCGGATCCTAAAAAGACCGCGACATTCACGAAAATCAAATTTCGTACCGTGGGTGTTAAATTTCTGAGCATATTATTCTTCGTATCCCCAGTCGATGGAGTTTTTCATGTCTTTAATCAATAATCCAGCAGATTTAAAGGCGCCGCGGATTTCGTCTACTTTGTCGTATTGTCTACTTTCCTTGAAACCCTTGTAGAGCGCAAGAAGTTCCTCCGTTAAGCCATTCATTTCGGCTGGGACCTCTTCTTTGATACCCAATACATCCTCTAAAATGCTGATATAAGAACGCTGTAAATTCGAAAATGTTTCAGCAGAAATGGATTCGAAGGCCAAAGAACCGGTATAGATGGAATTGATTTTTTTCAACAAGGTAAACAAGTGCGCAATGGCCACCGCCGTGTTCAAGTCATCGTTCATGCCGTCGTA
>JBJTMW010000010.1:0-5618 GCA_046070715.1 Aquirufa sp.
AAAGCGATTATCCGCGATTCATTACAAGGTAAATTAGGATTCCAAGGTATCATCAATTCAGATACGGGTCCTATCGAAATGATGCCCTGGGGTGTGGAAAAATTGAGCATTCAAGAGCGCTACCAAAAAGCATTGACCGCCGGAGTGGATATCTTCTCTGGTGCGGCAGATCCGACGACCTTAATCGAAGTAGTGAAAAAAGGCTTGGTTTCAGAAGAGCGCATTAACCAATCGGTGGCGAAATTATTGAAAGAAAAATTTGACTTAGGTCTTTTCGAGAATCCGTATGTCAATGTGGAAGACGCTGTGAAGACAGTGGGAAATAAGGAGGCGGTGGCTGCTGCGGATTTGGCACTTCGTAAATCGATTGTCTTATTACGCAACGACGACAAGCGTTTACCTTTAGCGAAGAAGACCAAAGTATATTTTGAAACGTATTTCCAATCAGGTCGCAACGCCGGTGAAGCGATCAAGGTATCGAAACCTACTTATCCTGGTTTAGAATTCGTGTCCACGAAAGAAGAGGCAGATGTCGTTTTATTATGGTTAGTTCCTACTTCTGGGGGATTATTTAGCTCGCAGGGTTCGAAAATCGACTTGAATCTGTCTAAGAATCGCATCGATGTGAATCACGTGAATGAGGTATTAAATGCCAAACCGACGATTGTGGCTATCAATTACACGAACCCTTGGGTAATCGAAGAGATTGATAAGGGAAAGGCGTCATCCATTATTGCGACTTTTGGAACTACCCAAGAAGCACTGCTAGACATCGTGACAGGAGCTTATAAACCGACGGGAAAGATGCCATTTACGACTCCTGTGAATCAAGCGGCGGTGGAGGCGAATAAATCAGACGTTCCGGGGTATATGGAGGGGCCGGGATATGGTTTGTTTGCGTTTGGGCATGGTTTGAGTTACTAGAATATCAAGAACCTGTTTTGTTTGTATTGGATAAATGTGTACATTTATTCGAAATAAACGAAACGTCGATGGCAACACTATTTGGAAAACCAACCAGTAAAGATCAGAAAGTCGCTAAAGCAACTTATGATCTTTTAAGTAAAGCGTATCTGCCGAATAAACAGGTAAATCTACTTGTTAACAAAACAAAAACTAGCCCGGAATTACCGGAAAAAGCAGTTCAATTACTTAAAGAATTGCTTTTTTTTATTTCTGAAGGCAAATCGATTTCTATTATACCCACTGATTGCGAATTAAGCACACAAGACGCGGCTGATATTTTACAAGTTTCAAGGCCCCATGTGGTAAAACTTCTTGAAGAAGGTAAAATACCCTACCATAAAGCGGGAAGCCATAGGCGCATATTACAACGGGACCTCGCTGACTACGAACTTTCTCTTAAAAAGTCAAGAAAGGCAAGTTTAGATTATTTAGCAAAACAAGCACAAGAGGAAGATTTAGGGTATTAATGTATCCTGCCTCCACCAATAATGCGGTATTAGATGCTTGCATTTTATATCCGTCACCTATCCGCGATTTACTATTAAATCTGGCTGAAGTAGGGTTATTTAAGCCTTTTTGGTCTGAAAAAATACAAGAAGAATGGGTAAGAAACCTATTAATTAATCGCCCCGATTTAAGTTCACTAAAACTACATTTAACGATTGAAGCGATGAATTCTGCCTTCCCAGATGCAAATATTGCAGAAGATAAAGTGCTAATACAAAAACTCCATTTGCCTGATAAAAATGATCGGCATGTGTTAGCAACTGCTATTCAAAGTAATTCGAAATGGGTGGTAACAGCTAACCTAAAAGATTTTCCTTTTGACTATTTAAAAGAGTTTGGTATTGAGGCAATTTCCGCTGATAATTATATTGCATCATTATTTTCCCAAGAGTCCAATTTAGCCTATTCGGCTTTTAAAAATCAATTGAATCGACTAAAAAATCCCACTCTAAATAAATCCCAAATTTTAGAAATTTTCCTTAAATTAGATTTACATAAAACTCATTCATTTATTCTGAAGCACCCTAAATGAACCCCCATTTCCCAGCTTTCAAGCGGATCATTGCGAATCCGGTATTATTCCAGTTTTTTGTTTTCCAAAAACTGTCTTCGGCTTTTTGGGCGGGATTATCGATGGCACATTTTGATGAGAAATCGTGTGGGGTTCGCGTGAAGCTTTCGTGGTTTAATCAGAATCCGTTTCGCTCGATGTATTTCGCGGTGGAGGCGATGGCGGCGGAGATGAGTTGTGGGATGTTGGCTTTTGGGCAGGTATACAAGCGCCAGCCGGCAGTGAGTATGTTAGTGGAAAAGCTGGAGGCGAAGTTCGTGAAGAAGGCGACTGGGGTCATTATTTTTACCTGCGCAGATGGACTTGCTTTCCAACAAGCGGTCAATGATGCCCTTGAAAATAAAGAGGGCTCGAAGCTCCTCTCTACTTCCATTGGAAAAAATCAGGCGGGTGAAGTCGTGGCTGAATTCCAGTTCACCTGGACTTTTAAAGCGAAAAACTTATAGGTTATATTTCAAACTAACGGTACCGATCACTTGTCCGTCAGTTAGGGTAATATTGCCAAAAGCTTTGGCTTGAAAATGCGCATCAATATCATAGGTAATCGTCTCAGCAACTCCCGTTAAATCTCCCACAGATAAGTAATATCCCTGCGTTAAAAATCCCCAATTTTTGTGGCGGTAATTCGTATTTCCGGAGACTAACGTCACTTTAAAGTCTGAATTCCGAGCGTTTCCATTCAGAATAAATGATCCGATGCTCATCTTTTTACTAACTGGATACGAAAGTGTTAATTCACGACCGAAGAAGCTGGTTACTTTGTAATCTTCCGTCATTTGAAAGGCCGGAATATGGATCCCCGCCGTGGCCTTAAACTTTTTATCAATAAACCGATAACGCGTAAACAAAGCCACCGTTGTAGGCGTCATACTCTTCATGCGCATCATGTACATCATGGCACCGGTCAGTCTTTTTTTCGGATTTGTACTTGCATTGATGATCATATTAGGCTCCTTGGAAGTAAAAGCTGGGATAAAAGAGAAGCCTCCGGTGCTCATTTCGATGCTTCCGGTTTGAGCATTCAGAGTGCTAGTCGCGAAGATGATAAAGCAAAGGGTTATAAATTGTTTCATTTTGATACATTAGGGGTGAAAACCGGTGCAAAGGTACGCTTTTTCTTTCTGAAAACATCCTATGCGTTTTTCAGTTTATAATTTATGGCCAAAAACCCTATCAACATCGTCTGGTTCAAACGTGATCTCCGATTTACGGATCACGAGCCTTTGTACCGGGCTTTGGATTCTGATATACCGGTGTTATTGGTTTATTTCTTCGAGCCGTCGCTGATTGCTTTCCCAGACAGTGATGTCCGCCATTGGCGATTTATCCATGAATCTTTAGGGGAGATGCAGGGGAGATTAGAGGATCGAAATGGTATTCTTTACCTGTTTCATTCCGAGGTTTTACCGGTATTTCAAGCACTTTCTGAGCAATACGAAATTCGCCAAATTTTCTCCCACCAAGAGATTGGAAACGATTTAAGTTTTCAACGGGACAAAGCAGTGGCTGCGTTTTGCTCAAGTAATGGAATTACCTGGAACGAGACGCCCACCGGCGGCGTGATTCGCCGCTTAAAGTCGCGCAAAACCTGGCAACAGCGATGGGAAGAAACGATGCGACACGAACCTTATTTAGTTCGAGAGGATAACTGGAATTTGCTGCGTTTATCGCCCGATTTTTATGATGATTTTAAAGGTCCAGAACTGCCACTTGCGTTTAAAACCCGGAATCCCGTTTTCCAAGAAGGGGGCGAATACTGGGGATGGAAATATTTGAAAAGTTTCATCGAATCGCGGCATAAAGACTATAGTTTCTCTATTAGTAAACCGGAGGCAAGTAGACGCGGATGCAGCCGCATTTCGCCTTATTTAGCTTACGGAAATATCAGCATGCGAATGGCCTATACGTTCACGATGCAGCATTATAAGACCGCTGTGAACAAACGGGCGCTCTCTAATTTTACTTCCCGCTTACACTGGCAAGGGCATTTTATGCAGAAGTTTGAGGATGAATCGCGGATGGAATTTGAGCCGGTGAATAAGGCTTATCAAGCACTGGAGAAAGACCGCGATGAGCGATTAATTCAAGCCTGGCAGGAAGGCAAAACAGGCGTTCCATTGATCGATGCTTGCATGCGTTGCGTGGTCGCGACGGGTTATTTGAATTTCCGGATGCGGGCGATGGTCGTGTCATTTTTTGTGTTTAATCTATGGCAGGATTGGCGAGATTTAGCGCATTTTTTAGCACGCCAATTTCTCGATTACGAGCCGGGCATTCACTACCCACAAATCCAGATGCAGGCCGGCGTAACCGGCGTTAATACCATCCGAATTTATAACCCCATTAAGAATTCCTACGCCCACGATCCGGACGGAATTTTTATTAAAAAATGGGTGCCAGAATTAGAATCGATTCCCTCTACTTTGATTCATGAACCTTGGAAATTAAGTGAGATGGAACAAACTTTATACGGGGTCAAAATAGGGGTGGATTATCCCGCTCCGGTCGTGGATTTAAGTGCGACTAGGAAGACTGCATCGGACCAAGTTTGGGCGATGCGGAAAACGAAAAAGGCCCGGCAAGAGGGCGCGCGAATCCTCCAAAAACACGTGAACAAATGAGCGCATTCCTGATTTTCCCGCATCAATTATTTGAAGAGGCACTCGCTCAGGAAGCGGACGTGTTTTACCTCGTCGAAGCTGATTTGTTCTTCAAACAATACGCCTTTCACAAACAGAAAATACTCTTCCACCGGGCGAGCATGCGGGCTTTCGCGGATCGACTTCGTGCGGCTGGTAAAACGGTGGAATACATCGATGCGCAGGATCCACGTTCTGCGGAAGTCGCATTGGCCACGTCGATAACAGGCCCCATTACACTCTTTGACCCTAATGATTACTTGCTAGAACGACGCCTACGTCGAGCTGGCGACATTCACTTATTAGCAAGCCCCAACTTCCTCAACACCGACACCACTCTGCTCGGTACACGCAAGCCTTATTTCCAAACAGCTTTCTATACTCAGCAGCGAAAAGACCGCGGAATTCTGCTCGAGGAAGACGGGAAACCGATGGGCGGCCAATGGACTTTTGATGCGGATAATCGTAAGAAAATTCCGAAAAACACCTTCATCCCGGCACCCTTTCCGGAGATGGTTCCGAATGATTATATCCTTGAGGCCATTGACTATGTCGCTAGGCATTTTCCGGACAATCCAGGTTCTTCCGAGCGGCCATTTTCAGGGGCTTATTATCCTGTGACACATGCAGAAGCACAGGCTGCATTGGACCAATTCATCAAAGAGCGCATACCGCTTTTCGGGGATTACGAGGATGCTATCAAGGCGAATGAAAAGACCCTGTTTCATAGCATTTTGAGTCCATTGATTAATGTTGGATTATTAAATCCAGCGCAAGTTATCGAACGTGTCGCTGCCTCCGCCGCTCCCCTGAATAGTGTGGAGGGATTTATCCGACAGGTCGTGGGATGGCGGGAATTTGTCCAATTGTTGTATCGCAAAATCGGAGTGCAACAGCGCACGACAAATTATTGGGGATTTACGAAAGAGATGCCT
>JBJTMW010000011.1:0-6292 GCA_046070715.1 Aquirufa sp.
CACTTGTAGTTCGTACCGCTTCTAAACATACCTCCAGCTGTTTCTCTGTAAATGCTTGGTTATGGACAGCTTCTACTCTCTTGCAGGAAGTACCTTTGACTGGATTAATCTTCATTATACCACGTTGTAGGACCTTATTGAACACAGCAGATAAGGTTCTTCGTTTGATAGCATAGTAAGCACTAGAGGAATTAAACCTCGAAAGAAAGGTTTCTACGGTAGCAGAGGTAATAGCATCCACCTCTTTGTCTAGAATCTCCAAACTACGTGAATAATCTAAGAACTCCTGGGTAACTATGGTGGTATCACGAATATACTTCTTAGAATAAGATGAAGTATTCAGCTCTTTAAGCATTGTTGTTAGCACCTCTTCAATTAACCACCTCTTTTGCCCAGGAAGCCACCCTTTCTTCAGTTCAGTAATTACTATATCTTCTAGTACAATCAGTTCTCTGAGCCGCGATTTGGCTGTCTTTTTAAGGTTTGGAGAACATGATTTGCCGAACTGTGCACCTTGGTAGATGCGAACTCTCTTTTGGTTGATAAAGAAGTAAACATAAGACCGTTTAGAAAGGTCCTCACTGAAGAAGATTTTAGGTGTGATTTGCATTTACTGACCCAGTTTGTGACTCAGGCAATCCAAAACCACTCAAAAAGACTGTTTCCTCCTTAGCTCAGCTGGTAGAGCAACTGATTTGTAATCAGTAGGTCATTGGTTCGATCCCGATAGGAGGCTCAAAAAGCTCGACAGCAATGTCGGGCTTTTTTGTTGCCCCTAATTTTCAACCGTTAAATAAGTTGGCAAGAATTAATTCCTACCAACAGTTATTTTAATGTAAATTTAAATATTCTAAAAATCATACCTCAGAAAATGGCAGTAACTAAAAATCACATTGCGGCAGTTAAAAAATCATTAACAAAATTTGATTTCTCCAAGATGGAATCAATTTGTCACAATGAAGCAGAAACTCGTTTGAAACTTATAGAACCTCTATTACAAATCATAGGGTTCAGCAGTGCATCAAATGATGATATGCTTACTGAGCTTGCTGCTGGATGGGGAAGAAAAAATGACAGAGCTGATATTGGGCTTAAATACACCAAAAATTCGACTGAAGTCATAATTGAATGTAAAAAATACGGAAAGAAATTAACTGACACGGAAGGTTCTCAACTTAATAGTTATTTTATAAATACACCAAGTGCTAAGTTTGGTATATTGACTAATGGACTTGAATGGAGGTTTTATACCATTAACGAATCAACAAAAGACACTAAACTTTACAATATACCATTTCTGATTTTAGACTTCTCTGAAATTACAGAAGAACTAATTGAAGAATTTACAAAATTTCATAAGCAAGCAGAAAATTTAAAAGAAGTTTTCAATGAGGCACAAGAAATATACTTTCTTCAAGGTTTTGAGGAAGCATTTGCATCGGAATTAGCCGAACCATCCGAAGAGTTTATTAAAGCAATCTTCAATAGAATGCATGGCAAAAAATTGATGGATTCAACAAAGAATAAAATTAGAAATTTGATTAATTCAAACGCAATCCAAAATGCTTTACCTAAAGTAATTGAGGAAGAATCAAAGAATGGCAGTATTGTAATAACTACAGCTGAAGAATTAAAAATTTACCATTCTGTAAAAACTCTATTATTACATTCAATTAAAAAATTAGATGCAAGTAGAATAAATTACAGAGATCAAAAAAACAGTTTCAACATTTTAGTAGATGATAATAAGAATAAAATCGTCTGTAAAATCATAAGCTCAAAAGGGAAATATTCTATCGAATTAAACGGAGAAAAATATGAAGTCAAGGGATTAGAAAGCATCGTTCCTTTAAAGAAAGATTTAATCAATATTGCCAGTGGATTATTAGGATTATAAGTAACATACTTTTAATTAAAGTATAAGCTCGACATTTCTGTCGAGCTTTTTTGTTGCCCCTTTAACTGATAATTTTCTCCAAAATCTATAATTACACAAAAAAGTGCACTATATTGCACAAAATACACCTAAATAAGCACAAATTACAAATTTTAACATGTAAAAGAGCAATATAATGCACCAAAAATCGATCATAGAAACACTAAAAATGCGTCGAAATAGGCTTCAAGTGAACCAAGAATCGTTAGCATTATTGACTGGGGTGAGCCTGCGAACGATCAAACAATTAGAGAGCGGCAAAGGAAATCCAACCTTAGAAACCATTCAAAAATTAGCCGATGTTTTAGGATTAGAGATACGTTTGGAAATCAAAAAAATGAACGCTGAGAATGAGGTCGACCACCATACTATTTAAGGACGAGCCAGCCGGAATTTTAAGCCAGTTAGATAACGGAAGTTTTCATTTTCGGTATGCAGAAACTTGGCTAGAAGACAAAAGTAAACCAGCCATTAGTTTGACCATGCCCAAGTCAAAAGTGGAGTTCAGGTCCCCTCACCTATTCCCTCCATTTTTTCATTTATTACCAGAGGGAGCGAACAAACAGGCGGTGTGCAAATTTAAGAAAATTGATCCGGCTGATCTTTTTGGCATTCTACTAAACACCGCTCAATTTGATACTAGTGGAGCGATCACCATACAACAGTCTATTCCATAAATGCGGACGCACCTTACTTATTGTCCTTGTACGCTTGCAGAGGGGAATACGTCCTACAGCCGTTCCGCCATTCAACGACTTTTCTCGAACCATAAGGTCCATCACCTGTTAGCCTATGATTCACCCGCTAATTCTGCGATTTTCTTTGAAAACAGGACCATCATGTCCATTTCTGGCTCACAAGAAAAGTATTCGATGGTGTTAGAGAAAAATAAATTACGTTTGGCCAAACCAAGTGAAAATGGACATTACCTGTTAAAGCCAATTCCTACTTTGGGTAAAAACAAACACTGGATGCCCGCAAACGAGCACTTGACCATGCAGATTGCCCGGCAGGTATTTCAAATCGAGACGGCAGAAAATGGCCTTATATTCTTCCTAAATGGAGACATGGCTTATTTGACAAAACGATTCGATCGGGATAAATGGGGTCAAAAGCGGGCAAAAGAAGATTTTGCCGTATTAGCAGGAAGAACGCCACAAACTCATGGGGTCAATTACAAATACGAAGGAAATTACCTCGAATTATTCCAAATCATGCAGCAATTCGCACCTGCCTATACTGTCGAGGCAGCTAAATTGTTCAAGCTCTTACTATTCAATTATCTTTTTTCGAACGGAGACGCACATTTAAAGAATTTTTCGCTTCTAGAAACAGAAGACGGCGATTTTGCATTAAGTCCTGCCTATGATTTATTGAATACAGAAATGCATCAGGCTGAAATTGATTTTGCATTACGAGGTGGCCTATATACTAAATCGCAATACCAGGGAAAAATACTGAACCAATTCCAGCAATTGGGTAAATTGGCCCAAATCCCTGAAAAGATGGTGGAACGAATAATAGCCGAAATGCTAAGCCATTCTGGCACTGTCGAACGATTCATCCGATGCTCATTTCTAGATGAAATCGCCCAAAAGAACTATTACCAAGCCTATCAGGGACGTTTAAAACGATTGAAATACACGTAGCATTACCACATGTTGCCCACCTGCCTCACAATCTCCGGCAAATCCTGCTTTTTCATACACGCAAAATGACCTTTAGGACAAGTCTTCGTGCCAAAATTGGAACAAGGTTGGCAACTTAAATCGGGGACAATGGATTGAAAAACTTGGGCATTCGAATCTGCTGGCATCAAAGGCTCCACCTGCAAAGCGGGAGAAGTCGCTCCCCATATCGCGATTACATTCTTTTCAAAGGCACAAGCAATGTACAGCATACCGGTATCGTGCGAGATGACGACGCGAGCTTTGGCAACCATCAACGCAGATTCATGCAAAGAGTAAGTTCCACAGGTATTCACGATTCTTGAAGAATCTAGCGACACTAATTGATCTCCATCTTCCTTCTCCTCTTTGCCTCCTACTAATACAATCGGATGCGGAATTTGCGCACATAAGACCTTCAGAGACTCCAAAGGCAATTTTTTGGTAGCATACGAGGCACCAATGACTAAAGCCACATAGCCTTCTGGGAAAAAAGTGGACTCTTTGACTTCTGAGGGCACAAAATAGTCCAAACCTTTTCCATCGTAGACAACCCCTAAAGGTGCTAAGGCACCCACACTGCGCAAGGAAATGTGGCGGTCGGCCATTTTATTCAGATGGAATTTAGTCAACAAAAACTTCTCAACACTGAGCTTATTATACGATAAATAGGGAACGCCTAAGGCCAAACGAATCCGCAAACTGCGCAGATTCTTGTGCAGATCGATGATGTTATCGAATTTGTAGGCCTTTAATTCTTGGATGGTGGCCGAAAGATCTTTGTCGAAATAATGGAACTGATCCACATAAGGATTCGCCTCTGAAACGGCTTTCATCGACTTCTTCGTCAAAAAATGAATCTCCACACCGGGAATCTGCAGCTTCGCACAACGCAAGGCTGGGGAAGCTAAAACGATGTCGCCGATGGCCGAGAAACGAATAAAAAGTAGCCGCATAGGTAAATTCTGAATTTAAAGTTAATTCATCCCGGGAGAATTTCTATTCTAATTGTTTTATTTTAAATTTCGAGATGCAACGTAGAAACTTCATCAAAGGAGGCCTATTGGCTTCTACCCTATCTTTAAAATCCTCCTCATCGGCTTTAGCACCTATCGAATTTACGCCCATCAGTGCGGAAGAACGCAAGATGCGTGTGGCTAAGGCGCAGAAATTGATGGCGGAGAAGCAAATTCAGGCCATCATATTAGATGCGGGGATTAACATGAATTATTTCACGGGCATCAGCTGGCATCCATCCGAGCGCTCGATGCTAGCCATTATTCCGGTGAAAGGAGATCCATTTTTTATCTGTCCGGCTTTTGAGGAGGATCGTTTCCTTGAAATGACGCCGGAGGGTACAAAAGTGCAAACTTGGGAAGAGGATGAGAATCCATTCGCCTTGACGACTGCTAGTCTTAGGAAAATGGGGATTCAGAAGGGCCAAATAGGTATCGACGAATTCTGTCGTTTCTTCATCTTCGATGGATTACGAAAATCAGACGCTAATTTTCAATTCATTAGCGCCGATCCAATCACGATTCCATGCCGCATCATTAAATCAGCCGCTGAAATTGCATTAATGCAGAAGGCGAATGATGCGACAGTTAAGGCGATTCAGGCCGGAATTGCGGCTTTATCAATAGGTTGCACGCCTCGCCAAATCTCTCAAAAGATTGCCCAGGCTCACTCAGAGCAAGGTGCGATGCACGGTTTTGCTTCGGTGACTTTTGGGGTGGCGACTTCATTTCCTCATGGCAGTTCGAGAAAACAAATCTTGAAATCAGGTGATGTGGTGATGTTAGATTGCGGATGTAGCGTGGGTGGATATGAGTCGGATATTACCCGGACGATTGTTTTTGGGGAGCCTAGTGCAAAGCAAAAACAGATCTGGGAGCTAGAGAAAAAGGCGCAACAAGCGGGTTTTGAGGCGGCTAAATTAGGAGCGCCGGCTGAAAACGTAGATTTTGCTGCGCGTAAAGTATTGATTGACGCAGGTTTTGGCCCAGATTATAAATTACCAGGTCTACCGCATCGTACTGGTCATGGAATCGGAATGAGTGGGCACGAGTGGGGAAATATGGTACGTGGTAACAAGGCGCCACTCGAAATAGGGATGTGTTTCAGCATCGAACCAACGATCGCGATTCCAGGGGAATTTGGGGTACGTTTAGAGGATTGTGCCTATATGACGGCCGATGGTCCTAAATGGTTCTCGAATCCAAGCCCATCCATCTCAGAGCCGTTTTAATTCCAGCACCTGATTCACGCAAGAAGGAATGTCGCGATCATAATGACTGACATAGAGCAAGGTCATTTCAGATTTAAGAGCTAAATAATCGAGCACAGACTTCAGGTGCTCTGTTTGAACACGGTCGAGACCTTGGCAAGGTTCATCCAAAATCAAGAGTTCCGGATTCTTGACCAACGCACGCGTAATCAACACCATACGCTGTTCTCCACCCGAAATCTGCAAGAAGGATCGTTCTTTCAAATGAGCGATGCCCATCACTTGCATCCAATGATTCACTTGACCCGTTTGCTCCTCGGTTAAGCGCTTGAACAAACCTAGTGTATCAAACAAACCAGAGGCCACCACCGAAAAACAAGATCCTCCCTCCTTAAAATACAGATGCAACTCCGGACTCAAATACCCAATTTTACGTTTAATATCCCAAATACTCTCCCCCGT
>JBJTMW010000012.1:0-3502 GCA_046070715.1 Aquirufa sp.
AACGCGCAACCGCATTATGTTTTGCTAGACCCTCGCAAAGACGATAAGCCAATGGTTCAACCGGTAGCTTTCGATGCGAATGTGGCTCACTTTGTTAGCTTCTTAGACGAAGGTAAATCCATCTATCAATCTGCGAAATAATGTCTTGGGCAGCCTATTCTGGTGTAATGATCGCCACGGGATTGAAGTTTATTGCGGGACCCATTACGGGTTTTAGCTTGGGCTTGACCTGGTACGAGACCGTGCTATTTACCTGGTTAGGGGCGATGGCTACGGTAACGATTATTATCACAGCGGGTAAAGCCATTTTAGGAATGGTTGCTAAGTACCGCAGTTCAAAACCCAAACTATTCTCGAAACGTATTCGCTATGCGGTGGATATTTGGCAGCGCTTTGGAATCAAGGGAATTGCTGCGTTAACACCATTGATTTTTACTCCGATAGGAGGAAGTTTACTAGCGCTTTCGTTCAAAGTGCCTACGGCAAGAATCTTGTTCTTTATGGGAATCTCCTCGCTGATTTGGTCGCTCATCTATGTGGCGGGTATTTACCAATTGACTTTTTTAAGGGATATGCTGGTGCATTAATCACGTCACATTCACAAAAAGCCACAAAAAAAGCCGGATAAACCGGCTTCTTTCAAATCTATGTGATCAGGAATTAGTTTCCTTGGTTAATCGCTTTTCCTTTGAATAATTTCTCACGGATCGCATTTGCTTTCACCTCTAGTTCAGGCTTTGCATCGTATTTCAATTGAGATTGAACCGCTGCGCTGTCTGGGTGAACACCGTACACATACTCATCGCCTTTGCGCACGTCTTTTTGTTTGATGGTATTGTTCTTTTGATAATCACAAGAAGTCGCTACCGCTAAAATGGCTACTAAAGAAAGTAAATTCGTTAATTTCATAAGGCTGTGTCAATAATTATTTGCAAAAATAAGGAATAGGTCATCGTTCGCCTAACTTTCGGCAATTTTTTTAAGTTGATCTGCTAAAAAGTCCATTAATTCCTGAATATACGACTTGCTGAAATTGAATTCAATGCCGGCTGTAGCATAAATTGTTTTCATTGGCTGTGTGTATCCCAGTGAAAGCGCGGCGATGTATTGCTCGAGGGCTTTTTTCGGGTTTTGGCAATAATTACGCCAAACCGCCAGCGCCCCTAATTGCGCAATCGCATACTCAATGTAGTAGAATGGTACTTCGAACAGGTGCAATTGTTTTTGCCAAATATTCGACCGCACCTCTTCTAATCCTGTCCAATCCGTCACCGTATCCGAGAATTTCGAAACGATTTCGTTCCATTTCTCTTCGCGTTGCGCGACCGTATGTGCCGGGTTTTCATACACCCAATGCTGGAATGCATCGATCGTTGCCACCCAAGGAAGTGTTTCTAAGATGTCTTCCAAGTGTTTGATTTTGGCACGTTTCGCCTCTTCCGGATTCGTAAAATAATGTCCCCAAAGGTCCATAGTCATCAATTCCATACTCATCGAAGCCAGCTCAGCCACCTCAGACGGGAAATTACGGAAGGAATTTAAGGCTAAGTCTTTGGTCAAAATACTGTGCACCGCATGACCGCCTTCGTGCAATAAAGTCACGACATCACGTACCGTGCCCGCCGCGTTCATAAAGATGAACGGATAGCCCGTTTCCTCTAACGGATAGTTATAACCGCCAGGATTCTTGCCCTTGCGCGAGTCCAAATCGAAACGATCAAGCGTCACCATTTCTTTCAGGCAATTGCCCAAGAACGGATCCATCTCGTCGAAAACGCCAATCGTTTTAGTTAATAATTCCTCTCCTGTTTCAAAAGGTTTCAAAGGTCCACGACCTAACGGATCCACCGCCTTATCAAATGGTTTCAAGGCATCCAAGCCCATTTCTTCTTTGCGCTTCGCCGCCGCCTCGTTCAATAAAGGAACGACCGTTTCAGCCACCGCTTCGTGGAATTCAAAACATTCTGCCGGACCGTAATCAAAACGACCTAAGCTGGCAAAAGCATAATCGCGGTAGTTCTCAAAATCCGCGTTCAAAGCCACTTGATGACGTTTCTCGATTAATGACGTGTACAAATCGTTTAACTCATTTTTGATCGTCAAACGTTTTTGAACCATCGTTTGGTACACTTCTTCGCGTTCCGCGCGATCCGTGGATTCCAACAATGCCCCCGCCTGTTGCAAGGTTTTTTCTTCGCCTTTAATGGTCACCATCAAGGCGCCGGTTAAGGCCCCATAATTGGTTTCTAAATTCTGTAATTCCGTGAACAAAGGAATATTTTCCTCGCGGAAAATCTCGATCGCCTTTTTCATGCCGCGCAACATCACCGGGAATCCCGTTTCTGTTAGCTCGTTCACGAACGGACTTTCGATTACTTTCTTATTCCACGCATCGTCAAAAACAGAGGCATTGGGCATAATTTCGTTCACAAACTGCGTGTAGCTCGTTTGCAAAGTCTCGTTTTGGTTATCACAAGACATTTTGATGTAGCGCCAAGCGAAGTTTTCCGATAAGTAGGATTCTAATTCGGAGCGGTTCGCGCAAAAAGCGCGTAAATCTTCGATGCTGGAGATTTCTGTGGCACTTAATTGCTCAAAATAAGGCAATACCGATTCCCACGAACTCAACTGAAAATCTGCCGGTAAAAATGTTCTCTGTTTCATATTAATCTAAGTCAATCACTACGCCAGCGCTCAATGGATGCGCCACGCAAGTTAAAATATAGCCCTTCGCGATCTCGCCTGGGGTTAAACCATCTTCCTCGTCCATGCCCACTTTTCCACTTTTGCAAAGTCCCATACACGCCGTGCACATGCCTGCTTGGCAAGAATAAGGGATATCTAAGTCAGCTTCCAACGCAGCCTCTAAAATGGTTTCACTCGGTTGAACGGTAATTGTATGTTCTTTTCCTTCGTAAATCAACGTCACTTCCTGCGATTGCAACGAGCCATCTTCCTCGGCCTGCTCCATTTCTTCACTGGCCACTACCCCAAAAGATTCCTGGTGAATCTGACCCGCCGGCACATCAAACATGGCTAAAGAGGATTGTACCTCCGTCATCATTCCTTGTGGTCCGCACAAATAATAATGCGCAGACGCGATGTCTAGACCTAACTCCTGCTTCAGATAATAAACAATGGAAGCCTGGTTAATTCGTCCTTTCAAACCTGGCCAATTGGCCGCAGGTTGAGAGATGACGTGCAAGACTTTGAAGCGATTGGCGTGCAAGGATTCTAATGAATCTAACACCTTTTTGAAGATAATTTGATCCTCGTGACGAGAACCGTAAATCAAATGGATTTTCGACAAAGGTTCGCCGTGCAGAATCGTTTTGATCATCGACAATAAAGGCGTGATTCCTGAACCGGCGCCCACGAAGACATAATTTTTCGAAGCAGACGCCTCGGCTTCCAGGGTAAAATTTCCCATCGGCTCCAAAACCTCCAGGCTATCGCCTTCTTTCAAGGTGTCGCATAGAAAGTTTGATACTAAGCCTCCTTC
>JBJTMW010000013.1:0-8450 GCA_046070715.1 Aquirufa sp.
GAAGCGATTAATCCCGCCCCCATGAAGGAAACAACGACCCAGCGAGAATCGTAATACTTTTGTGCCTCTTTGATCGCTAAATAGCCTAAGGCTGTTCCCATGGCGTAGATGATTCCGGTACTATGATGCCAAAGCGATCCACCGCTGCCTGGTTGAAAAATGAGCAAGATGCCGAAGAAGCCGATCAGTAGAAATAAAACCTGTTTACTGGATAAACCCTCATTTGGCAATAAAAAGAAGCTAAAAACTGCGATGAAGAGCGGAAATGCCTGGCCATAGGTATTCGTCAAGGATAAACCCAGATGTTCCAGCGTGTAGAAGAGGCAATACAAGGTAAAGGCACCCAAAAGCCCGCGAAGGATGATGAAATAGAGTTTTCCGCCCACTTGAACGGCCGGTTTTCGATACAGACTTGTTAATAAGAAGGGTAATCCTACGGCGCTGCGGAAAAAGACGAGCTGAATGGAGCTGAAGGTGTGGCTCATCTCTTTGGCAATCGCGGACATAATCGCGAAGCAAAGCGAGGAGAGCAACATGAAAAAGACTCCTTTATTCGAATAAATTCGTTTTAACATTCTATATAATCTTCGAGGATTAGCTCAAATTTTCTAACTTGCATTTCATTTCAAAGGTATGACAAAAAAAATAATTTTATCTCCTGATGCACCCGCTCCTATCGGCCCTTATTCCCAGGCAGTTGAGGTGAACAACACACTTTATGTGTCTGGTCAGATCGCATTGTCCGTTTTTGAGGCAGGGGGATCGATCGAAGAAGAGACGAATCAGGTGATGTTGAATTTGCAACATATTTTGACGGCGGCGGGCTATTCGTTTGATCACGTGGTGAAATGTTCCATTTTCGTGAAGGATATGGGTCATTTTGGTCAAATCAATGAAGTCTACGGTCGTTATTTTGTTCAAAATCCTCCCGCTAGAGAGACGGTAGAGGTGGCGCGCTTGCCTAAGGATGTGCGCGTTGAGATTTCTTGTATTGCCTATAAATAAGAGATAAATGTCTGATTCAGTACGTGTTCGCTTTGCGCCCAGTCCTACGGGACCACTCCACATAGGAGGGGTGAGAACCGCTTTATATAATTACCTGTTTGCCCGTAAAATGGGGGGTAAATTCTTGTTACGTATCGAAGATACCGACCAGGCACGTTTTGTGCCAGGTGCGGAAAACTATATTTTAGAGAGTTTAGCTTGGTTAGGCATCAGCCCAGACGAGGGTGTAGGCGTGGGTGGACCACACGAACCCTACCGCCAAAGCGAACGCAAAGACCTCTACAAGGCCTATGCAGATCAGTTATTAGCGGATGGTAAAGCCTACTACGCCTTTGATACTTCAGAGGAGTTAGATGCGATGCGCTCTAGTTTTGAGAGCCAAGGATCTGCCTTTCAATACAATTCATTAACCCGCGTGAAGTTGAAAAATTCGATTGCATTGGCTCCGGCTGAGGTGGAGGAATTGATCGCTTCCGGAACGCCATACGTGATTCGCTTGAAAGTTCCAGCGAAAGGGGAGGTACGTTTCCAAGACAGCATTCGCGATTGGGTACACGTGCACACGTCTAGCATCGATGACAAAGTCTTGATGAAGTCAGACGGGATGCCTACCTACCATTTGGCGAACGTGGTGGATGATCACATTATGGAAATTACCCACGTGATCCGCGGAGAAGAATGGTTGCCATCGGCCCCATTGCATATTTTATTGTACCAGGCTTTTGGCTGGAAAGCGCCTCAGTTTGCCCATTTGCCTCTTTTGCTTAAGCCTGAGGGGAATGGTAAGTTGTCCAAAAGAGATGCAGATTTAGGTGGTTTTCCAGTATTCCCCATGGAATGGACGGATCCTGCGACGGGTGCTGTTTCTAAAGGATTTAAACAAGAAGGCTACCTGAAAGAAGCTACCTTGAATTTCTTGGCTTTCTTAGGCTGGAATCCAGGGACGGAGCAAGAGATGTTCAGTTTGACAGAGCTAGCGGATGCCTTCTCATTAGAACGTATCAACAAAGCAGGGGCGAAGTTCGACGTGAAAAAAGCCCAATGGTTTAATGAGCAATACATTAAGCAACAAGATCCAGCAGCGTTAGCGGCAGATTATCTGCCTAACTTACCAGCTGACCAGGGTCTGGCCTTTGTAACTTTGTTCTTGGATCGCATTACGTTCCCACAAGAATTAGCGGTAAAAGTGGCGGAGTTTCAAGCTCCTCCGGCGATTTATGATGAAGCGGTTTTAGCCTCGAAGTGGAATGCTGATGCTGCAGCCGGTTTGCAATTTATTGCACAAGCCTTACCTACTGTGGAATCGTGGGAGCCGGAAGGCATCAAGCACGCGATTCATGAGGTTTTAGAGGCGAATGGCATTAAGATGGGTAAAGTGATGCAGATTTTGCGTGTGGCCTTGAGTGGAAACGGAGCGGGTCCAGATTTGATGATTTCGATGCAATTATGGGGCAAAGCGGAGGTGATTGAGCGATTGGCTACGGCTTTGGCAAAATTCCCTGCATTATAAAAGAACATGGCTAAGAAGGACAAAAAGAAGGAATTACCCACCGTTCATCCAGAATTAGCGGGATTTGAAATGAATATTGATTCATTAGGATCCATCACGTCCACGTTGGATCGCGATCGATTGAATGCCTTTTTGGACAAGCATATGCCCGAGGATAAAAAATTAAAACCGAAAGAAAATGAAGGTTAGTCAAGAGGATGTAAAGAAAGTCGCGCATTTAGCTCGATTAGAAATGCCTGAATCTAAGCTAGGGGAGATGCAAGATTCGATTAACAAGGTGTTAGTCTGGATGGAAGCACTCAATTCGGTGGATACGTCGTCCGTGGAGCCTTTGGTCCACATGACGTCTGCCTTAAATCATTTTCGCGAAGATGAAGGTAAATTGACTTTAGATCGTGCCAAAGCCCTTGCCTTAGGACCTGACACAAACGATACCTATTTCAAGGTGCCCCAAGTTATCGAATAGCAATCGAGTAATTAGCCAATGTAGTATTCAATGGCCTTTTTCATCTCCGATTTGCTCACCGGTATATCATAGCCACAATCGCCAATCCCCGTTAACAAAGAGAATAGAACTTCTCCGCCTTTGTTCTTTTTATCTTGTAGTGTTAAGGCAATAATACTAGGAATCTCAGATGCCTTCAGTTTCACTTTGCCATAGGTCTCGAACAAGTACACTTCGATATCCCCTAGTTCTTCTGCACTAATCAGTCCACGTTGAAAAGCTACAAAGGCTTCCATAATCATCCCCACCGCAATGGCTTCGCCGTGCAAAATCTTGCGCTTCCCTTGATCTAACAAGAACGTTTCCACAGCGTGGCCTAAGGTATGTCCCCAATTCAGGATTTTACGCAAACCTTTTTCGGTCGGATCTTCAGCCACCACGGCTTTTTTGATTTCAACGGAATGTTGTATTAGGCTAGCGAAATCTACCTCTGAGAAATCAGTGCGGCTGATTTGTTCCCATTTCGCTGCATCGCGAATCAGGCAATGTTTGATGATTTCGGCATAACCGGAAAGTTTTTGCTTTTGTGGAAGACTCTTGATGAAGTCTGGATCAATCAATACCGTTTTAGGCAAATTGAATACCCCAATATGGTTCTTCAAACCTTGAAAATCCACTCCTAATTTACCGCCCACACTGGCATCCACTTGCGCTAAAAGTGTCGTAGGAATCTGAATAAAGTCAATCCCGCGCTTATAAGTAGAAGCACAGAATCCGCCCATATCTCCAATAACTCCTCCACCTAAATTAATCAATAGGCCGTGGCGATCCATGTTTGCTTTCGTCATCGCTGCCCACACTTTTTCGCAAGTAGCTAAGTGCTTATTGTTCTCCCCAGACTTGATCTGAATCTTGATGAAGTCCTTAGGTAAATAGGCTTGAATGAGCGGAAGGCAATGTTTGGAAGTTTGTTCGTCTACGAGAACCGCAATTTGCAAATAGGCATTTTGGCTTAAAAAAGCCGGCAAAGATTTTGAAATAGGTGCGATTTCTACGGACATAGGATTTTTTCTTCAATGGATTCCTCAAAATTACCATGATTTTGTGAAAATGGACTATTTTTTGCCTAATTTTGTACCTGCTTGTTAATCCCACAAGATTTACATTTTTTTATGAGAGAAATTCAGTTTAGAGAAGCCTTACGTGAGGCGATGTCAGAGGAAATGCGCCGTGATGCATCTGTTTTTTTAATGGGTGAGGAAGTAGCGGAATACAATGGAGCCTACAAAGTTTCCCAAGGAATGTTGGACGAATTCGGTCCAGAGCGCGTAATTGATACGCCGATTGCTGAATTAGGTTTTGGTGGAATTGCCGTAGGGGCTTCCGCGAATGGCCTTCGTCCGATTGTTGAATTCATGACTTTTAATTTCTCTTTGGTAGCGATTGATCAAATCATCAACTCAGCTGCTAAATTGATGTCTATGTCCGGTGGACAATATTCTTGCCCTATCGTGTTCCGTGGACCTACCGGAAATGCAGGCCAATTATCTTCTCAGCACTCGTCTAACTTTGAGAACTGGTTTGCTAACACACCAGGCTTAAAAGTAGTCGTTCCTTCTAATCCAGCAGATGCGAAAGGTTTAATGAAATCAGCGATTCGTGATAACGATCCGGTGATCTTTATGGAATCGGAAGTAATGTATGGTGACAAAGGTTTAGTGCCAGAAGGTGAATACTTAATCCCAATCGGAAAAGCGAACATCGTAAAACCAGGTTCTGCGGTTACGATTGTTACTTTTGGAAAAATGCTTTCTCGCGTGGTGATGCCGGCGGTAGAAGAATTAGAGAAGCAAGGTATCTCGTGTGAAGTGATCGACTTACGTTCGGTTCGTCCGATTGATTATATCACGGTGGTCGAATCAGTGAAGAAAACGAATCGTTGCGTCGTAGTGGAAGAAGCTAATCCATTATCTGCTATTTCATCTGAGATTGCTTATCACTTACAACGTTGGGCATTTGATTACTTAGATGCGCCAGTCGTTCGTGTGAACTCACGTGACTTACCACTTCCATACGCACCTACCTTGATCGAAGAAATTCTTCCTAGCATCGAGCGTACCATCCAAGCAGTGAAAACAGTAACATACAAGAAGTAATCTTCTTAATTGCATAAAAAAAGCCGGAGTTTCGCGAGAAACTCCGGCTTTTTTAGTTGCTACTTATTAAAGAATAAAGCATAAAGCACAAAGAATAAAGTAGGTATCGCCTGTAGCGATTCATTTGTGAAGGATTGAAAGTTCAAAGAGCAAAGTTCAAAGTTCAAAGGCGGTATCGCCTGTGGCGATTCATTTGTGAAGGATTTTCACGAATTCATCCGCGAAGCGGATACCACCTCTATACTTTATGCTTTGTGCTTTCATCTATACTCTCTACTCTATAATCTACTCTCTAAAGTACGTAGATAAACCGCGACCCATCCACATCCACGCCTTCCAGTTTAATACGTCCTTTTCTGGATTCCAAAGCCTCAACAGCCTCCTTAGGAGAATTGATTACCTTATCGTTGATCTTAGTGATGACAGAACCTTTCGCAAGTCCATACATTTCAAGACGGCCATCCGGCAATACTTCGGCGATCTTTACGCCTGAACTTACACCGAATTTCTTCATCTCGGCTGGAGTCAAGCTCGCAAACTTCGCACCTAAGAATTCTGATTTCGCTGATTCGGGAGAGTTGTCGCCTTTAACGATTTCGGTGTTACCATCTTTGTTCTTCAAGGTTACCTTGAATTCTTTCGTAGCGCCATCGCGGTTTACGGTTACTTGAATCGCTTCACCTGGACGTTTTCTACTGACGATTTCCATCAATTTAGCCGAGGATTTAGTATCAGAACCGTCTATTTTGACGATCACGTCGTTGATTTTGATACCTGCCTCTTTCGCAGCGGAGTTTTCAGAGAAACCACCTACATAGACACCTGCGCTTGTTTTCAGGTCTTTTTCGTCCGCTAATTTGGCATTTACCTCAGAGATTTGAACGCCTAAGAAACCGCGTTGCACGTTACCGTATTTAATTAAGTCGCCTGACACTTTCTTCACGATGCTCACTGGAACGGCGAATGAATAGCCGGCAAATTGCCCTGTACGCGAATAGATCGCGGTGTTGATACCGATTAATTCTCCTTTTAAGTTCACCAAAGCGCCACCTGAGTTACCTGGGTTAACCGCCGCATCCGTTTGGATGAAAGATTCTAAAGGATTTACATCTGGTGAATCGCGGTCGATGATGTTTTGACGACCTTTGGCAGAAACGATACCTGCCGTCACCGTAGACTCTAAATTGAATGGATTACCCACGGCTAGTACCCACTCGCCCACGCGAAGTGCGTCTGAATCGCCAAACGTCAAGAAGGGTAAATTGTTTTCCTTGATTTGAATGACCGCTAAATCAGAGGAAGGGTCTGTTGAAATGACCTTCGCTTTGTACTCGCGCTTATCATTCAAGATAACGGTCACTTCAGAGGCTTCAGCAACGACATGGTTATTAGTGACAATATAGCCGTCTGCTGAGATGATTACCCCAGAACCAGAGGCTTCTTGTGGCTGTTGCTGTTGTCTACGGCCACCGCCACCGAATGGATCCCCAAAACCAAAGAAGTCATCGAACGGGCTCGAAGATTGTTGTCTCTGGCGCACTTCCATCTTTGTTTTGATGTGCACCACCGCTGGGGTTGATTTTTCCGCAGCATAGGTGAATTCACCTGGATTTCCGGGTACGTTTTGATTCGAAACGGAAGTGGTGAAGGCGGAGGGTGCATCTGAGATTCCGGATGTATTTCCTAAATTAAAAAGAGAATAGGCACCTAAAGTGACTCCACTGGACATTAATGCGATGATCGCATACGACTTAAGCTGATTATTCATTTTTATTTTTTGATTTAAATTAAAAATTACTGCTGCGAAATTAAACGAAAATTCGCCTCGCACAACCTCATTAACAAGTTTTAAGAGTTTTAAATCCCAAAGGAAATGGCTAATTTTGTGGTTCATTCGTAAAAACACGTTCAAATGATTTTAAGTGAGCAAGAATTATTGAGGAGACAAAAGCGCCAGGAATTATTGGCGATGGGAATTGATCCTTATCCTGCACAGGAATACCCGGTGAATGTTTATTCTGACCAGATTTTGGCAGAATTCAAACCGGAGTCTGGAAACTTCCAAGACGTGGTGTTAGCAGGTCGCTTGATGGGATTCCGCATTATGGGAAATGCCTCTTTTGCGGAACTTCAGGACGCGAATGGCCGTATTCAATTGTACTTCCGCCGCGACGACCTTTGTCCGGGCGAGGATAAAACCTTGTACAACACGGTATTTAAAAAGTTATTAGACATCGGTGATATCATCGGTGTTAAAGGATATGTGTTCACGACGCAGATGGGGGAAATCTCTGTTCACGTGCGTGAGTTTACGATTCTCTCCAAAGCCTTAAAGCCACTTCCTGTCGTTAAAGAAGCAGATGGCCAAACCTACGACGCCTTTTCGGATCCAGAAATGCGTTACAGACAGCGTTATGTTGATTTAATCGTTAATCCATCCGTTAAGGACATCTTCATCAAGCGTGCGAAGATCATTTCTACCATGCGTGCGATGTTTGACGAACGCGGTTGGTTAGAGGTGGAAACACCGGTATTGCAAGCGGTTCACGGTGGAGCGTCTGCTCGTCCTTTCAAGACCCACCACAATACCTTAGATATGCCGCTTTATTTGCGTATCGCGAATGAATTGTATTTAAAGCGTTTGATCGTGGGTGGTTTCGATGGCGTTTATGAGTTTGGCAAAATGTTCCGTAACGAAGGGATGGACCGTACGCACAACCCAGAATTTACCTCTTTGGAATTCTATGTAGCCTACAAGGACTATAACTGGATGATGAACCTGACGGAGTTAATCTTCGAAACGGTCGCGTCTCGTTTACACGGTAAAACCAAAATCACAGTAGGGGAGAACGAAATCGAATTTGCTGGTCCTTATCCTCGTCTAACTATCTCTGGTGCTATCTTGCAGTATTCGGGAGTAGATGTAGATGCTTTGTCTGAAGATGAATTGCGCGCAAAATGTGTGGAGTTCGGAATGGAAGTGGACAAAGGAATGGGCAAAGGAAAGCTAATCGATGAATTATTCGGTGAGAAAGTAGAAGCTAACTTGATTCAGCCTACCTTCATCACTGATTATCCGGTAGAAATGTCCCCTTTAACGAAGAAGCACCGTTCGAAAGAAGGTCTAGTAGAGCGTTTCGAGTTATTCGTAAACGGGAAAGAAATTGCGAATGCCTACTCAGAATTAAATGATCCAATCGATCAAAAAGAACGTTTCGAAGATCAATTGGCGTTAGCAGAACGTGGAGACGACGAAGCGATGGCGATGGATCACGATTTCATTCGTTCTTTAGAATATGCGATGCCACCTACCTCGGGTATCGGTATCGGTATT
>JBJTMW010000014.1:0-7696 GCA_046070715.1 Aquirufa sp.
CGAACGCTTGCGTTTATCCCAAAGCCTACAAACCGCGATGAACCAAGGCAAAGGACAGGTCTACGTCCTAGATGCCTCGAATAAATTACATTACTTCTCCCAGACCTTAATGGATCCGGCAACTGGTTTGTCCTACGATGAGCCCGCACCGAATACCTTTTCCTTTAACAGCCCTTACGGTGCTTGCCCTTGTTGCAATGGCTTAGGCGTGGTCGAAGAAATTACCGAAGATTCGGTGATACCAGATCGCTCGTTGAGCATCATCCGCGGTGCCATCGCTCCGATTGGGGAATACCGCGAACTATGGATATTCAAGCAACTAGAGGTACTATTGAAACCCTTTAAAGTGGGTCTTTCGACTCCTATTGCGAAGTTTCCTGCGGAGGCCGTGGAATTGATGTTGTACGGCTCAGACGCGCCGGTTGCGGTGCCGTCTAAGAAATACGAAGGAACGGAGTGGAATACGAAATACGATGGTATTGTAAACTTCCTGAAGCGCCAGCAAGAGTCGGGTTCTGAGAAGACCCAAGACTGGTTGAAGGATTTTATGATCATCAAAAAATGTCCGGAATGTGATGGGTATCGCTTGAAGAAAGAATCCTTGCACTTCCGCATTGCAGATAAACACATCGGGCAATTAGCCCAAATGGATATCAACGAACTAGAGGCCTGGTTCGCTGATGTGGAAACACGGATGAGCGATCGCCAGCAGCAGATCGGGGTGGAAGTCTTGAAAGAGATCAGAAAACGCGTGGGCTTTTTAACCCAAATCGGGTTGACCTATTTGACGCTTGATCGACCGATGAAAAGTTTGTCAGGTGGAGAGGCTCAAAGAATACGTTTAGCGACTCAGATTGGGACACAATTAGTTGGGGTTTTGTACATTATGGATGAACCGAGTATCGGTTTGCACCAGCGTGATAATGAGAAATTAATTCAGGCCTTAAAAGATTTAAGGGACTTAGGTAATTCGGTCTTAGTCGTGGAACACGACAAGGATATGATGCTGGAGTCAGATTATATTTTGGACATCGGTCCGGGTGCGGGTCGCCACGGAGGAAATGTGGTGGGTTCCGGTACACCAGCCGAGTTTTTGAAATTGAAGACGCCCACGGCGGCTTATTTGAATGGTGCGCTAGAAATTGCGGTGCCAGCCGTTCGTCGCAAGGGAAATGGTCTGAGCATCGAGTTGAAAGGGGCGACCGGGAATAATTTGAAGAATGTGTCGGTGAAGTTTCCGCTGGGGACTTTGACGGTCGTGACAGGAGTTTCAGGATCCGGTAAGTCGACCTTGATTCACGATACTTTGGTGTTGAAATTGAAGCAACATTTCGATCGCACGAAGCGCGATGCGATGCCCTATAAGTCGATTGTCGGTTTGGAAAATATCGATAAAGTAATCGAGGTGGACCAAAGTCCTATCGGTCGCACGCCTCGTTCTAATCCAGCCACCTATACGAATATGTATAGTGACATTCGTACGCTGTATTGCGAATTGCCGGAATCGAAAATCCGCGGTTATAAGGCAGGACGATTTAGTTTCAATGTGAAAGGCGGCCGTTGTGAAAGTTGTGAAGGAGCAGGTCGCAAGAAGATTGAGATGGAGTTCTTGCCGGATGTATTAGTGGAATGCGAAACCTGTAAGGGGAAACGCTTTAACCGCGAGACTTTGGAAGTTCGTTTTAAAGGTAAATCGATCTCAGACGTGCTCGATATGACGGTGGAACAAGCTTTGGAATTCTTCGAAAACCAGCCGCGCATTTTCCGCCGGGTGCAGACTTTGGCCGAAGTAGGTTTAGGTTATATTACCCTAGGTCAACACGCAACCACCCTTTCTGGGGGTGAGGCGCAACGCGTAAAACTGGCCGAAGAACTTTCCAAAAAGGATACCGGAAAAACTTTATATGTCTTAGATGAACCGACGACAGGCTTACACTTTCAAGATGTGCGTCTGTTGTTAGACGTGTTACAGAAATTAGTCGATAAGGGAAATACCGTTTTGATCATCGAACATAATATGGACGTGATCAAGGTAGCCGATTATTTAATCGACATGGGACCTGAGGGTGGAAATGCAGGTGGTCAATTGATGGCAAGCGGAACTCCGGAACAGATTGCGAAAGAGAAAAATAGTCACACAGGGCGCTTTTTGAAAAAGGAATTACCGTAGAAATTTTTTACATTTATGTAATTTCTACATCAACGATGACCTATTTGCCTCAATTACTTTTTATCGCCCTTTTAGGGGGGATGGGATATGTGATTTATCAGCGCTTCTCGCTGATTATTCAAACGATTCGCTTAGCCCGTCCTTTGGTTTTATCAGACCATCCATCTGAACGTTTTAAACGTATGGCGCTTTTGGCTTTCGGTCAAAAGAAAATGTTTTCTAAGCCTATCGTCGGCTTTTTTCACTTCCTGATTTATATCGGATTTGTCCTGATTAATATTGAGATTCTCGAAATCATCTTGGATGGTATTTTAGGTACTCACCGCCTTTTTGCGCCCTTTTTAGGCTCACTCTACCCCGGATTGATGAACTTTTTCGAGATCCTAGCGGGGGGAGTTTTCGTGGCCTGTGTGTTCTTTTTTCTGCGTCGTGGGGTATTTCGAATCGGACGTTTACAAGCCGCGAATCACAAAGAATTAACCGGCTTTCCGGTAAAGGATGCCTACCAAATATTACTCATCGAGGTCATTTTAATGCTGGCATTGTGGACGATGAATGGAGCGGATGCCGTATTACAAACGCGCGGTGTGGAACATTACCAATCCGTGGGATCTTTCATAATCTCGGGTCATTTAACAGGGTTTTTATCGACACTATCTACTTCAGCTTTAGTCATACTTGAGCGCGCCGCCTGGTGGTTTCACATCTGCGGAATTTTAGCTTTTGCTTTGTATGTGACTTATTCAAAGCACTTGCATATCTTTTTTGCCTTTCCATCTACTTATTTCTCCAGTCTGGAATCCTCTGCGAAGATGTCAGCGATGCCTGCGGTGACGCACGAGGTGAAGTTGATGTTAGGTCAACCGGTGGAGGAGCAGCCCGCAACGAATGCGAAGTTTGGTGCCAAAGACGTGATGGATTTAACCTGGAAGAATGCTTTAGATGCCTATTCTTGTACGGAATGTGGCCGTTGCACCGAGCAATGTCCAGCGAACCAGACCGGTCGAGCCTTGTCACCACGCAAAATTATGATGGATACCCGGGATCGATTAGAGGAAGTGGGAGGTATTTTAAAGGCAAATAAAGGGGCTTTTGTGGAAGATGGGAAATCCTTATTTGACCGCATTTCTGCCGAAGAGTTACGCGCCTGCACTTCTTGCCAGGCCTGCGTAGAAGCTTGTCCGATGGAGCTTTCTCCCTTAAGTATCATTTTAGAAATGCGTCGCTTCCAAATCATGGAGCTTTCAGATGCGCCGGGTGCGTGGAATGCGATGTTTGCGAATGTGGAGACGAACCAAAGTCCCTGGAAATTTAACCCTGCCGATCGTTTGAATTGGGCAAAAGAATAAGCTATGAAGAAAGTACTAGGAGTCATTGTTCTATTAATTGGCGTCTATTTTTTAGGCCCTAAACCGGAGACGCCGACGCTAACGCCTAGTGCGAGCTGGACGGATATTCCGGATTCCGTTAGTCAAATCGATGCCTACATCGCCGCTAAAGAATCAAAGACGGTGTTGAAGCCAGGGAATGAGGCGCGTGTTATTTGGGCAGATTCGATCCAACCTAAGAAGACTAAAATCGTCTTTATGTACGTGCACGGCTTCTCAGCTTCACCGATGGAAGGCGATCCTTTGCACCGGGAGGTGGCTAAGCATTTCGGTGCGAACTTATTGCTAGCTCGCGTGGCGGGTCACGGGGTGCCGGATTCGGATTCCACCTACGCTAATGTGACAGCGGATAAGTATTACCAAAGTGTTGAAAATTACTATGCCATCGCGAAGAAATTAGGCGATGAGGTGGTGGTTTTGGGCACATCTTTTGGGGGTGCGATGTCCCTGGTCTTAGCCGCTAATCATCCGGAAATAAAGGCTTTGATGCTCTACGGACCTTGTATCGCGATCAAAGATCCGAACGCGACTTTATTAGATAATCCGTGGGGTTTGCAAATGGCTCATTTGATTACGGGAAGCGATTACCGCGATATTCCGGTGATGGCGCCAGGACACGCAGAGAATTGGAGTTTGCATTATCGCCTAGAAGGGGTGGTTGCGGTTCAAAATTTATTGACGCATGCGATGACAAAAGAAGTCTTTGAAAAAGTGAAAATCCCCGTATTCATGGGCTATTATTATAAAGACGAGGCACATCAAGATAACGTGGTTTCAGTGGATGCGATGAAGGTGATGTTTGAACAATTAGGCACGCCGACAGGTTTAAAAAAGTCGGAAGCTTTTCCTAATTCAGGCAATCACGTGATTACGTCTAACCTGCTCGGTAAATTAACGGATAAACCAATTGCATCGTCGGAGGCTTTCTTGCACGATGTGGTTAAACTAAACTAAGATGGGACCTACTTTAATTTTATACGCGGTACCTTTTTTCCTATTTACGGTACTTTTGGAGTCCTATATCGTTTACAAGATGCACCGCGATTACGTAGAGGCGAAGGATTCGATGACATCGATCGGTTTGGGTCTAGGTAATTTGGGCATTGGATTTGTGACCAAGGCGATCACCTTTGGTGCGTCATTTTATGTGTACAATAACTGGAAATTGTTTGATTTAGGCCAAAGCTGGCCTGTTTGGGTGCTCGCCTTTTTTGGGGAGGATTTGACCTATTATTGGGTGCACCGCATCTCTCACGAAATTCGTTTTTATTGGGCTTCCCACATGGTGCACCATTCGTCTCCTAAGTATAATCTAGCCGCAGCCTTGCGCCAAACTTGGACGGGGAATTTATCCGGCGGTTTTATCTTCTGGCTTTGGTTGCCGTTAATTGGGGTGCATCCGTTTATCGTGATGTTTTTCCAACAAACGAGTTTGTTATACCAATACTGGATTCACACGGAATTGATTAACAAGATGCCGCGTTGGTTTGAATATATCCTGAACACGCCGTCGCATCACCGCGTGCACCACGGGACAGATTTGGATTATTTAGATACGAATTATGCGGGGGTATTGATTATTTGGGATCGGATGTTTGGCTCTTTTGTGACCGAAAATCAGCGACCACAATACGGTTTAACGAAACAGATCGAGAGCTATAATCCAGCTAAAATTGCTTTTTACGAATGGGTTCAGATGGCTAAGGATGTGGCGAAAGCGAAAAGTGTGAAAGCGGTGTTCGGGTATATTTTCGGTCCTCCGGGCTGGAGTGACGACGGAAGTCGATTAACGGTTACGCAAATGCGTGAGCAACAGAAGAAATAATGGAGACGATTAAAACGATGGCTGAATTCGCCGCAGCGGGGGAGCAGCCGGAATTTCTTTTTTGGGTAGGTTGTGCGGGATCTTTCGATGACCGCCACAAGAAAGTGACACGTGCCTTTGCGGAGATTTTGCAAAAGGTAGGCATCAGCTTTGCCGTCTTAGGCACAGAAGAATCGTGTACCGGTGATCCGGCGCGTCGTGCAGGAAATGAGTTTTTGTTCCAAATGCAGGCGATGTCCAATATCGAGGTTTTAAACCTTTATGCGGTAAAGAAAATCGTAACGGCTTGTCCGCATTGTTTCAATACTTTGAAAAATGAATACCCTACGCTAGGAGGGAATTATGAGGTGATTCACCACAGCCAGCTTTTGGCAGAATTAATCAGCTCAGGTAAAATAAAAGCCTCCGATGGCTCCCCATTAGAGCAAGTGGCTTACCACGATTCTTGCTACTTAGGCAGAGGAAATGGGGTTTATGAAGCGCCGCGCGAGATCATTTCCGGATTAAAAAAGGAACTAATCGAGCTGAAAAGTTGTAGAACTAAAGGACTTTGCTGTGGAGCGGGTGGCGCACAAGTGTTCAAAGAACCGGAAGCGGGTGGCGAAGACGTGCAAGTGAAAAGAGTCCAAGAAATGGTCGACTCAGGTGTCAGCAAAGTGGCCTTAGCGTGCCCCTTCTGCATGGTGATGGTCCAAGACGGCCTGAATAAAGTAGGAAAAGAAAAACACATCCAAGTAGTAGATTTAGCTGAGTTAGTGCAGCAATCCATGTAATTTATGTATTTACCCATTGAACAAATGCCCGATCATTCCCGCGTATGGGTCTATCAGGCGAACCGACCTTTTACGGCGTCGGAAACCCAAGCCATCCAGGACTATTTAGCACCTGCTTTAACCCAATGGGCAGCGCACGGAGCTGGACTGAACGCCTCTTTCGAGATTCGCTTTCAACAAGTGATCGTCATTGCGGTGGACGAAACGGTGAACGCAGCCTCCGGCTGCTCGATCGATGCCTCGACGCGTTGGTTTAAGGAGATGGGAATAAACCTAGGAATCGACTTTTTCGATCGCAGCACGGCGGTGGTGGAAGGCGATGAACTTACGTTGATTCCATTGGCTGCGTTGAAAAATAATCCATTACTAACGCCATCCACGCAAATTATTCCACTCCAAACGGAATCATTGGGCGCCTACCGCGCCGGTTGGTTACAAGCAGCAAATACTACCTGGTTACAACGTTATTTCGCATAAGATGGCAGAGGATCTAGTCAAAATTGAGGGAACCCGCGCAGAAAAATACGCGTCCTTATTTCCCCAAATTCAATCGCTCCTACAAGGAGAAACAGACAAATACGCTAACCTAGCAAACATTGCAGCAGCGGTACACGAGGTATTCGGCTTTTTCTGGGTGGGATACTACTTAACGAAAGAAAATCAATTAGTCTTAGGGCCCTTTCAGGGTCCAGTAGCTTGCACACGCATTCCTTTTCATAAGGGAGTTTGCGGTCACGCGTATACCACAAAAAAAACGGTTTTAGTGCCGGATGTGGAGGCATTCCCAGGGCACATTGCCTGTGCTTCTGCCTCGAAGTCTGAGATTGTATTACCTGCCATCGTGAATGGCGAAGTCGTACTCGTATTTGATCTGGATTCAGATCAATTAGCGGACTTTTCTGAAGTGGATCAGCAAGGGCTAGAAAAAATTATTGAACTAATCGAGGAGTCGTGGACTTCTTGGGTCTAGGCTAATCTTGCAATCACCGTTTCTCCACCCACTGGTTTGTCGTCGATGTTTACACAGATTTCTGCGTCTAATGGCAAGTAGATATCGATGCGGCTACCAAATTTGATGAATCCAAATTCCGTTCCCTGAACGACTGCATCCCCTTCTTTAGCATACCAACAAATACGTTTGGCTAAAGCCCCCGCAATTTGACGGAAAAGAACTTCTGTGCCATTTTCGTGCTTTACCACGTAGGTAGTACGCTCGTTTTCGGTACTTGATTTCGGATGCCAAGCGACTAAGAATTTGCCTGGGTGGTATTTGAAATACGAAACAATACCCGAGATAGGGTTGAAATTCACGTGTACGTTAATGGGCGACATGAAGATCGAAACCTGGCGGCGCGGACCTTGGAAATATTCTGTTTCGACCGTTTCCTCGATTACCACTACCTTGCCATCTGCCGGAGCGATGATGTTTTTAGGGTCTAGCACGGTATGGCGCTTAGGAACACGGAAAAACTGCAAGATGATTAAGTAAAATAAGGAGGTGATGACCACGATGGCCTCTCTCAAATAAGCATTTTCAGGG
>JBJTMW010000015.1:0-9393 GCA_046070715.1 Aquirufa sp.
CACCTTCGAACGTCCCATGGACTTATGGGACATGATGGAGCGCCTCAATGCGTTAGTTGATGTCTCCGATCCAGATTTAAATCTCCCTAACATTATTCACTTATTGCAATCTGCCGAAGGTCTGCGCGCAGACGGTCGTCCCGATTGGATGCAATTAGTGGGCTTAATCCACGACCTAGGCAAAGCGATGTACTTATTCGGTTCAGACGAGGACGGTACATCGCAAGCGGAACAATGGGGTTTAGTAGGCGACGTGTTCGTCGTAGGTTGCAAATTACCAGACTCTTGCGTCTATCCAGAGTTTAATGCCTTAAATCCTGACATGCAGGATTCTCGCTATAATACCGAATTAGGTGTTTATGAAGCTGGCTGCGGTTTAGATAACCTGCATTTGGCCTGGGGACACGACGAATATTTATACCAAGTGCTGAAAAATCACCCAGAAAATTCAATTCCCGAAGCAGGAATGGCGATGATTCGCTACCATTCTTTCTACCCTTGGCATTCAGGCGGAAGCTATAAAGCTTTATTGAACGAAAAAGACGCGCAATACCTCGAGTGGATCCGCGACTTTAATCAGTATGATTTGTATACCAAATCCCCGGTGGTTCCAGTTTTTGAGGAATTGAAGGGGTATTATGAGCCTATTGCGGAGAAATATCTAGGCAGTGGTCCCATATATTGGTAAATATAGTTCAGGCTCCTAGAAAACGGCGCAAGCACATGTTTTCCACGGAGCCTGAACTATATTTATCAATAAGATTGGACTCTCATTCTCGATCTTTCCTACTTGTTAATCAATGATCAAATTTGCTTATACTATTCTATATGTAGAGGACGTGGTGAAAACCATGGACTTTTACCAGCGGGCCTTTGGGTTTAGTGAAAAAATGCTTGCGCCTGATCATTCTTATGGAGAGGTAGCATCAGGAGAAACGATCTTATCGTTTGCGCACAAATCTTTAGCCAAATCAAACCTCAAAGACGGATTTATTGAAAGTGATTTGTCAAAGCAGCCCTTTGGCATCGAGATTGGATTTACGACAGATGATGTAACGGAGACTCTTGCTGGAGCAGTCGCCGCAGGAGCGCTGTTGTTAGAAGAACCTAAAACGAAGCCTTGGGGCCAAATGGTGGCTTATGTAAGGGATCTGGATGGCTTTTTGATAGAGATTTGCAGTGAAATGAGTTAAAACAAAGTGCCGGAATAAAAAAATGTCCCTTGAAAATACGGCATTAAAACGAAAATACCCCTTGAAAATGGCGTGAGCACATATTTTCTGCGGGGTATTTTCGTTTTACTCTCTTGCTGAAATAAGTTTCTTCTTTTCCAGAGATAAAACAATGTAGGGGTTTCGAAAACATGTGCTTGCGCCGTTTTAGGAACCCCTACATTGTTTTATCACCATCCATCATCTTTCTTAGCCTTCGGCGCTGGCGCAGCTTGTTTCTTTGCTGCCGGAGTCGACTTCGTTCCACCTGTTTTGGCACCTTGACCCGAAGCCAAATTTACATCCAAAGCCACCCGGCTGAATACGCGGCAAACGATTTTCCAATCGTCGTTGATTTTCATCAGGCTTAAAAGATCGATGTATTTGAAATCATCGAATTTAAATTCCACGGTCGCCACGGCTGAGGTTCCAGCGTAGGAGTAATTTAAAAGAGCACCAGTAGCTTTCGCGCCACCTGCCGGCATACCCGCGATGAATTTGCGCAGAGGCATATCCGCGATCTTTCCTGTCGAAGTATTTAGATTTCTTAAAAGTGCATTGCTAGCAAAAGCGCGACCAAGGCTCGCGGTATCTCCTTTTGTAAAGCCTTCGGTATAAGAAGTGATGGCAGATTTGATGCCCTCGTCTTCCGATTGAGCAAAAGCAGAGGTGCCTATTAGGCAAAGCAAAGCAATAAATAGATTTTTCATGGTTTGTGAATTAGTTGCCACCTGATGATTCGCCTTCAGCCGGGAGATTTTCTCCTTTCAAAAATAGCTTCGCTTTTTCAGGGTACAAGATGGATTGAACGATATTGACTTTGGCCAAAGAATGATTCGCCATATTACCCAGAATAATAATGGCCGAATTATCTTTTTGATTATGCAAATAATAGTTTTTAAACCCGTGCCACCAGCCCGTGTGGTAGGTTAGCCATTCGCCGTTTTCTAATTGCTTTAAACGCCAGCCTAGACCATAATTAGTCGTCAGTACTTTGGGTTTCGTGTGTTGTGGGGTAAACGCTTCTGCTAATGAACTCAGTTTTACAACAGTCTCTGAGTTCAACGCTTGGTCCCAAAGAAACATATCTTCTACTGTCGAATATATTCCTTTATCCCCCGTAACGCCATCTAAATGGTCAAAGCCCACAACAGCTAGACCAGAACGCTTCGGCTGGTAGCCTGTGGCAGATGATTTCAGTTGCTCAGGATGTTGTGGATCGTAGATAAACGATGCGGTCATCCCGGCAGGAGTGAAGATGTTTTCTTTTACATATTCTCTAAAACCTTTGCCACTTATGCGTTCGACGATATAGGCTAGCAAAATATAATTCGTGTTATTGTAGTGAAACTGGCGATTCGGGTGATAATCGATGCCTGGTTTGACCTTGTTAAAAAGCTCTACGACTTTAGCATTCGTTAAAGGGGCTTTCTTGTCGTAATATTTATCCAAACAATATGCATAATTAGGAAGACCCGATTTGTGGGTCAGTAAACTGCGGATCGTGATGCTAGAATCGTAAGGAAATCCAGGTATGTGTTGTTCTACGCGATCGTCTAGTTTTAATTTCCCTTGCTCCATTAATTGCAAGATGGAAACGGCGGTGAACTGCTTGGAAACAGAGGCTAATTGGAAGGGTGTTCGCGTGCTTAATTGTGCTTTTGTGAAGTTATTAGCAATGCCAAAAGCCCTTTTGTAAATAATCTTCCCATATTGAGCCACCAGCACGGTTCCGTTAAAGCCCGTTTTCTTCTGTAAGGTTTTGAAGAAGGTATCCAGTTTAATGGCTTTTTGCTGCGCTATTTTAGGGTCAAATAAGCTCGCAATGCTGTCGTTTCGCTTTTCGACGGCACTGTTTTTGGTAAAAAAATGACCAGGAACATTATTGCAGGAGGCCATGCAGAATAAGGATGCCAAAATGCTGAGTGCTAAAGACCTGCGATTCATATGCGAAATTGCGAAATGTATTTGTTAAATTTAAAAGCAATTTAATCAGAAAAGGCCTTATTTCAAACTCGATGTTCCAGCGGATTTTTGTTTTCTTTTTTCTAGTCTTAATCCGCATTTACCAGGGGATGATTTCCCCCTTTCTTCCTAATTCCTGCCGTTACACGCCTACTTGCTCTGAATATGCGAAACAAGCACTTCAAAAACACGGGTTATTGAAAGGTTTGCGCCTTACTATCCAGCGGGTGGGAAGCTGCCATCCTTGGGGTGGAAGCGGGCACGATCCAGTCCCTTGATGAGGGGGCAACAGTATAGCACTGTTTTAATTGTATTATTCCAATTTTATCCTAAATTATTTTTGGCATTAGATTACCGAAAAAAAACTCATTTTTTTTTCAAAAAACTTTCTATTGAAAAAATACAATCGATTGTGAGCTGATTTCGAGGTTTTCTTCGTTTGTGACCTCTAAAATAGGGGCTCTGTTAATAATTAGGTTACAATTAGATTATTTACAGATTCTGTCCTACACTGTGCTAACTGTAAAGAAATTCTAAATTAAATACAATTTATGCCCTCTAAGTCACCGTTTCATTATCTATTTTCATTTTTTTATTCAATTTATTCTTCCGTTTTTTGTGAAGGTTTTGAAATTACTCTTACTATGTAAACGATTACATGTGAATTTCAGCCGGCGAAAGCCCCAGTAAAACACCGTTTCTTTATATAAAGGAATAAGAACAAAACCGACAAGAATCATTAATCATTTTTAACCCTTAATTTTTCACTTATGATTCATTCTTACAAAAGAGTGGGTCGCCTTGTGCGATCAGGTGTTAGTAACCTAGGCTTTAAACAAGCTTTTAGTGTTGCTGTAGCACTAGTAATTTCCTTGGGTGCTTTCGCCCAAGATGTGGTTTCAGGGAAAGTAACTGACTCAAAAGACGGTTCAGCTATTCCTGGTGTTTCTGTCACTGTTAAAGGTACTACAAGAGGTACTCAAACGGACATTAACGGTACTTACAAAGTTAACGCTGGAAGTGGTAGCACTTTAGTGTTTACATTCGTAGGTTATTCTAAAAAAGAAGTAGCTGCTACAGGTTCTGTAGTGAATGTTTCTTTAGCTGCTGACAATCAATCTTTAGAAGAAGTTGTCGTAGTAGGTTACGGTACTCAAAAGAGAAAAGAGATTTCAGGGACGGTAACAAGTTTAGGATCTCGTGATTTCAACGCGGGTGTTGTGACTAACCCATTAGCTGCTGCTCAAGGTAAAGTAGCTGGTTTAGTAATTACACAAGCATCTGGAGATCCAAATGCTGCTCCAACAGTACGTCTTCGTGGTACAGGTTCATTGAACGCAGGTTCTGAGCCTTTATACGTAATTGACGGTGTAATTGGTGCTCCTATCCAAAACGTTGCTCCAGAAGATATCCTATCTATGGATGTGTTACGTGATGCCTCTTCTGCAGCTATCTACGGTTCTCGTGGTGCGAATGGTGTTATCTTGATCAACACAAAACGTGGTAAGTCTGGTGCTCCTACAGTGGATTATTCAGCTTACGTAGGTGCTGAGACGATCTCTCAACGTCCACAATTATTAAATGCTGCTGAATTCCGCGCTGCTGCGTCGAAATACAAGCAAACATTTGATGATAATGGTGCTAACACTGATTGGTTAAACGTTATTACTCGTACAGCGGTTTCTCAAAACCACAACGTAGGTGTTTCTGGCGGTTCTGAAAACTTATCATACCGTGCTTCAGTTGGTTATTTAGACCAATCAGGTACGTTGATCGGTTCTGCTAAAGATCGTTTAACAGGTCGTTTGAACTTAGATGCGAAAGCAATGAATGGCAAATTGAACATGAAGTTCAACATGTCTGCTTCTCAAACTAATGGTACATTCGCTGATAACCGTGCGGTAGGTTTTGCTATGAACATGCGTCCAACTGATCCAGTTTACAACGCAAACGGTTCATACTTCCAATTGCCAGGTACATTCTCTAACTTTAACCCATTAGCGGCATTAGAGAAAAAATCAAATACACAACGTTTACAAGATTTCTTATTCAATGCATCTGCAGGATATACAATCTTAGATGGTTTAGTATTTAACGTGTCAGGTACTTTACGTACGCAAAACGCAAATAACAGCTATTTCGCTTCAACTACTCCAGGTAACTTATTATCTACTGTAGGTGGTAACTCAGCTTCTCGTTCATTAAACTCAGTAACTGATAAGCAATTAGAAGCTACTTTGAACTGGACTAAGAAATTATCTGATGTGTCTACATTGACAGTATTAGGTGGTTATACTTACCAAGATGTAGTAAATGACGGTTTCGGTGCTTCTAACAACAACTTCTTAACAGATGCGTTTGGTGCTGATAACATTGGTTCAGGTTTAGGTATTCGTACGAATCCTTCTTTATTGTATTCTTACAAAAACGAATACAAATTGGTTTCTTTCTTAGCTCGTGCTCAATACTCGTTAATGAACAAGTATTTCGCAACAGTTAACATGCGTCGTGATGGTTCGACTAAATTCGGTGATAACAACAAGTGGGGTTTATTCCCATCGGTTTCAGTGGGTTGGTCATTATCTGAAGAAGCATTCTTGAAAGGAAATACAACGATCGACAACTTGAAACTTCGTGTTTCTTGGGGTAGAACAGGTAACTCGGAAGGTATCCGTCCGTTGTTATCTAAATCATTCTACGGTCCATCAGGTTCATACTATGATGGTTCTGCTGATGACTTCTTACCTGCATACGCAATCCAATCTAACCCTAACCCTAACTTGAAGTGGGAGGTTAACGAAAACTACGGTGCTGGTATCGACTTCTCTATCTTGAAAGGTAAATTAACTGGATCGATTGACTGGTATACTCGTCAAACAAAAGATTTATTATACACAGTTAATGCTCCACAAGAAAAAGGATATGTATATCCAACAATCTTAGCGAACATTGGTTCGATGCAAAACCGTGGTATTGAAGTTTCGGCTACTTACCAATGGTTAGATACGAAAGATTGGTCAATTAGCTCTTCATTCGCTGGTTCATTCAACCAAAACGAATTGATCTCTTTGAAAAACGACGAATTCGCTGCAGCTGATCAAGTATTCTTATCTACTTCTTTAGGTAGCTACATCCGTGGTACTTCTGCTGTAAACTTCTCTGTATTACAAGCTGGTCAGCCAGTAGGTGTATTCTACGGAGCTAAAGTAGCGAAAATCGAAAATGGTAAATACGTATTCCAAGACCTTAACGGTGATGGTGTAGTAGATCCTAACGCGAAAGACCGTACATACTTAGGAAATCCTAACCCTACTTTCGTAGGTGGTTTGACTACAAACGTACGTTACAAAGCATTCGATTTCCAATTCCAATTAACTGGAAACGCTGGTGCTAAAATCGTCAACACGAATACCTTATTATTAGGTCGTCAAGATGGTCGTATCGCAGAATCTAATGCATTGAAATCTGCTTTAACTTCAGTAATCAATGATGAGCGTACAATCCCTATGGACTACTACGTAGAATCAGGAGATCACATCCGTTTAAGCAACGCATCTTTAGGTTACTCTTTACCAGTGAAAGGTGTATTCAAAAGAGCTCGTATTTATGTAGCGGGTAACAACTTATTGTTGTTCACTAACTACACTGGTGTTGATCCAGAAGTTAGCCAAAACCTAGCGATTGGTTCAGCTGCTCCAGGTATCGATGTTCGTGAGACATACTACAAGACTCGTGCATTTACTGCGGGTATTAACTTGTCTTTCTAAACATAATACCCACACTATTAGTTATATAACTTAATTAATAAAATAATTAAAAAAATGAAAAAATATATCTATAAAGTACTTTCAGTAGGTGTTTTCGCTTCGTTAGCCCTATCGTCTTGTACAGATTTAACTGAGCCAGTTTACGATTCGATCCCTGCGGATCAGTTCTTGAAAACTGATGCTCAAATTGCTGCGGCATTAGGACCTGCTTATGGTGGTCTTCGTGGTATCACTTGGGATTGGTTTAATCCAAGTGAAGCATCTTCGGATGAGTTAATCGTTCCTACACGTGGTGGTGACTGGTATGATGGTGGTGACTGGTTGGCGTATTCACGTCACACATGGACTCCACAACACGGTCCTATCAACGGAATGTGGGGATTCATTTTTGGTAACATCTCTCAGGTGAACCAATTGATCCCAGTAGTTGCTTCTAACCAAAAAGCGGTAGATGAGTTACGTGCAGTACGTGCTATCTATTACTTCATGGCTTGTGATGCGTTTGGAAACGTCCCTATCGTTACAGATAACAAATCATCTTCTGCGACTAAGACTCGTGCTGAGGTGTATGCGTTCATCGTTTCTGAATTAACTGCTGCTATCCCTAACTTGCCTACAGGTAAAGCTTACTCTCGTATGACACAAGATGCTGCTAAAGCTTTGTTAGCGAAAGTATACTTGAACGCAGGTGTGTATAGCGGAACGGCACAATGGCAAAAAGCGTATGATACAGCTGATCAAGTAATCAAATCTTCGAACAACTGGTCATTAGCTTCTTCTACGTTGTCTAACTTTATCGTTCAAAACCAAGGTTCTAACGAGAATATCTTCGCGATCCCTTTTGATTCATTCAAAGCGGGTGGTATGAACTTCCAAATGAGAACGTTACACTATGCTAACCAACAAACGTATGGTTTAGGTAACTCTCCTTGGAATGGTTTCTGTACATTAGCTGATTTCTATAACTCATTTGAGTCAACTGACTTACGTGGTGCTATGTGGATCAAAGGACAGCAATATGCTGCTTCTGGAGCTAAGTTAAAAGATGCGAAAGGTGCTGATTTAGCATTCGTTGCGGATTGGGATAAAGATCAAATGACTGATGCAGATGCAGTTTACCAAGTAGCTGGTATCCGTTCTCAGAAATATGAGATCCAAAAGAACAACCCGAACGGTGATCAATCAAATGACTACGTATTCTTACGTTTAGCTGACGTTATCTTAATGCGTGCTGAAGCTGCTTTCCGTTTAGGAAATACAGCTCAAGCATTAGCTGACGTGAACAGTATCCGTACGCGTTCAGGTGTTGCTGCTTTGACTGCTATCACAGCGGATGATATCTTAGCTGAGCGTGGTCGTGAATTAGCATGGGAAGGTTGGAGACGTAACGATTTAATTCGTTTCAACAAGTTCTCTACAGCTCGTAAGTTTATGTCAGTTACTGACAAGACTCGTGAATTGTTCCCAATTCCACAACCTCGTCGTGATGCTAACCCATTATTGACTCAAAACCCAGGATATTAATCTGTAGGTTTTTGATAGAAAGGCAGAACCAGTTGGTTCTGCCTTTTTGTTTTATAAGGGTTTTATATACACCCTGTATTTTGTATTTTTGTAGCGCAAAAATTCGATCATTAAGAATGAAAAATTATCCCTTATTCTTCCTTATTTCTCTTTGTCTTTTCTCTTGTTCTCAGAAAGAGGACACTCTTTTTGAAGAGTTACCTGCGGAGCAAACCGGTATCGATTTTGTGAATCGGAGTTTGGAGAAAAAAGAGTTTAATATCTTCAATTACCGCAACTTTTATAATGGAGGTGGCGTGGCGATAGGCGATGTAAATAACGATGGTTTATCGGATCTTTTTGTGACTTCTAATTTCGAAGACAATAAATTGTATTTGAATAAGGGGGCGATGAAGTTCGAGGATATTACGGTGAAGGCAGGGATTGTGGGGAAGAAGTTTTGGTCTACTGGTGTCACGTTTGCAGATGTAAACGGGGATGGCCTGATGGATATTTACGTGTGTAATTCAGGTTCGCGTGATCAGCGAGGGAATCAATTATATATCAATCAGGGGATCAAAGGCGGCGTTCCTACTTACAAGGATCAAGCCAAAGAAGCGGGTCTAGAAGATGGAGGTTTTTCAACGCATGCGGCCTTTTTTGATTACGATCGCGATGGCGATTTAGATATGTATTTGTTGAATAATAGTTTTACCCCGATTGACAAATTAGGGTATACGAATTTGCGGGAGGAGCGAGATAAATTAGGGGGTGATAAGTTGTTTAGAAATGATAGCAAGGATGGGAAGGAACTTCATTTTACCGATGTGTCAGAGACGGCGGGTATTTATGGAAGTTTGATTGGTTTTGGTTTAGGAATTACGATAGGCGATGTCAACAATGACAACTGGCCTGATATTTATATTTCGAATGACTTTTACGAGCGT
>JBJTMW010000016.1:0-7984 GCA_046070715.1 Aquirufa sp.
GAAGTTCGTAAGAAGGTTCCCGTAACTTGGTTACCTTTCTGTTCAAAAATTCCCACCCCAGGGCTGTGATTTGTCGCATCACTGAAGAAGTCAGCCATCCATTTTCCGCTGATATTTACAGTAGCTGGTTGCAAGCCTACGAATCGGTCAGCTGCTCCCGAAATCGCCGTTACGGGAAGTCTGTAGACTGTTTTTTCATTTCTTTTTTTAACGAAATAACCTTTCATTTCGTTGTTTTTTGTCACTCGAAAAAGAAATTCGGAATCATATAGATCGAAGGGGATAACCAAGGAGTCACCTCGAAAATAAGACTCGCCTAAGCTTGATTTTTCAGCCCCATTGATTACCTGAATGGCAAGGTACCCGGCTTTTGAGCCTGGGTTGATTTCCAAATGAATGGGAAGTTCTCCGCCGTGCGTCGCAATAGAAGCTCGCCAAAGACCCGAAACTGGCATTTGCGCAAGGCTCAATAAAGGGGCAAATAGGAGTGCAAATAAGGTCTTTTTCATGAGTGAATCCCGGAGGCGTTTGAGCAAAGATACGGGTTCGAAACTTGTCACAAAAAAATCAGGTACAAATTCATGAATTGATGGCATAGCCGAGGGATAATTTGTATTTTTGTTTTCATCCAAAATTATGCCAGAAAACACCTACCATACCTCCGTCATGTTGCACGAATGCATCGATGGTTTGCACATTGATCCTGCGGGAACCTATGTGGATGTGACCTTTGGTGGAGGAGGGCATTCGAAGGCGATTTTAGCCAAACTGGGGCCAGAGGGTCGCTTGTTTTCTTTTGACCAAGATCCAGATGCCTGGGAGCAGGCAGAAAAGATCGATGATGAGCGTTTGACGCTCATTACGGCGAATTTCCGCTACTTGGAGAAGTATTTGCGCTTGCATCGGGTGAAGCAGGTGGATGGAATATTGGCGGATTTCGGTGTGTCGTCCTTTCAGTTAGATGCACCAGAACGCGGGTTCTCGATTCGCTTTGATGGACCTTTGGATATGCGGATGGGGCCTTCTGCGTCAATGACGGCAGCGGAATTATTGAATAGCTATTCAGCAGAAGAGTTGCAGCGCATTTTAGGGATGTATGGGGAGGTGAAGAATGCACGGACTTTGGCCCAAGCAATCATTCAAGCCCGCACCAGAAAAGCCTTAGAGACGACGCAAGAATTTAAAGAAATTTTGAATAAATTAGCTCCTAAACACCGGGAGTTTAAATACTTCGCACAGGTTTTTCAAGCGATTCGCATTGAGGTGAACCAAGAGCTAGCCGTGATCGAAGAGTTTTTAGCTCAGGCGCCTGCGATTTTGAAGCCGGGAGGAAGATTAGTCATCATGTCGTTTCATTCGCTGGAGGATCGATTAGTGAAGAATTTTATGAAAGCCGGAAATGTGCAGGGAAAAGAGGATAAGGATCTTTTTGGGGTGGTGCACCGCCCGCTAGAGTCTGTGATTCGTAAGCCGATCACCGCCTCAGAGGAAGAATTGAAATTGAATCCGCGCTCACGAAGTGCGAAATTAAGAATAGCGTCTAAATTATAACATGGCAACACCGATCGAACCGAAGGAAGGCGGACCTAAGCGAATCTCGAGCCCTAAAAAAGAAGGGATCTTTGATTCTATTTTCAATATCGACTATTTCACAGGCGGCGAATTGCCCGTGATGTGGGTGAAGCGCATTGCATTTGTGGCTTTTTTGACCCTCATTAATATCTATTACTCGATGCTGGCTGACGGTAAATTGCACCAAATTCAGAAAGAAAAAAGTGCCCTAGAAGAGGATCGCGCTGATTATACTACGCAAAAAGCGGAATATATGAAGGTGAGTAAACAAACGAATTTGGAAGAAACACTGAAGCGCTATCAAATCGGAGTAAGTACTCTTCCGCCTACTAAAATCATCATTCAAGTCAATAAGGAGCAATAATGGCGAAGGAAAAAAGACCTAATATTCGGGGCTTAATTACAAGACGTTTCTACACGTTTTTTATCATTATTTTGGCCGTATTCTTGTACCTACTATTCAGTTTGTACAAAGTGGTGGTGCTGAAGGGGCCTAAGTTTCGCTCGGAGGCCATGGCGACCTATGTGAAAAAACGAAAGATCGAAGCTACGCGTGGTAATATCTATTCGGATGATGGAAGTTTGCTTTCTACCACTTTACCTAAATACCGCTTAGGGATGGATCCCTCTGTTTTGACGGGAAATGCGAAGGCAGATGAATTCTACAAACAACACATTGATGGCTTAGCGGCGGCCCTAGCGAACTTTTTTAAAGACCGGACTGCAGAAGAATACAAGGAAAAGATTGCGGCAGCTAGACGCAGTGGACGTACGTATTTGCTGTTGAATAACCGTTTATTAGACTTCCAAGAAAAGAAAAAGGTGTTAGGTTTTCCTCTATTCAAAGAGGCGAAAAATTCGAACAAATCTGGCGTGGTTTTTGATAAAATCAATGTGCGCTATGCACCCTTTGGCCAAATGGCCTACCGGACCGTGGGGTATTTAAAAGATCTGCGAGATAAAGGTCGCGTCGGGATTGAAAGCAGTTTCGATGCTGAATTACGGGGAGAGTTTGGAGAGGGGATGTTTGAGAAAATGGATAATAATACCTGGCGTCCTGAGCCGGGTGATGAGCCTAAGTTACCGGTAGCGGGGGTGGATTTGCATTCGACCTTGGATATCAATATCCAAGAGATTGTGGAATCCGCGCTTTTGAACGGGATGAAGGTCTTTAAAGGAAATTACGCGGTGGCGATTGTAATGGAGACCAAAACGGGTAAAATTAAAGCCCTGTCGAACATTGCCGCTAATCCACTTTCGCCCACGGGCTATTCTGAAACCTACAATTATGCCTTGCTAGAGGCGCGTGATCCAGGCTCGGTATTTAAGTTGCCATCGATTATGGCGGTTTTGGAAGAGAAAAATTATCCCTTGACGAAGATGGTCAATACGGGAGATGGCAAATTCCGGCATTACAATGGCGTGATGTCAGATTCGCACCCATTGGGCACTATTTCATTAGAACAGGTGATTGAAAGTTCCTCGAACGTGGGGACGATGAAGCTGGTTCAGGAGGCTTTTGGGACAACAAATAATGAGAAGTTTTACAATTACTTGAAGAAATACCATTTAATCGAATCGCTCGATTTTCAATTGAAACCGAGCAGAAAACCGGTCTTCCCAGTGCCTTCTAAATGGGATGGTTTGCAATTATTGTGGTCATCAGTGGGGTATTCGACGCAGTATACGCCCTTGCAAATTTTGGCCTTTTACAATGCCATCGCAAATAATGGCTATTGGATTCAGCCCATCATTGTGAGTAAAGCGACACGTGGGGATGAAGTAGTGACGGATTATATGAACACTCAAGTACGCGACTCGAAGCCTTTGTGTTCGCCGGAGACCTTACAGAAGCTAAAAATTATGTTAGAAGGGGTGGTGACTAAAGGTACCGCGAATAACATCAAAGGTTCTATTTACGGCATTGCCGGTAAAACGGGCACCGCCCAACGTACCGTAACGGGGGCTAAGGGCTACCGTAAGGGAAATTATTACACAACTTTTGCGGGTTATTTCCCGGTTAAGAATCCAAAATACACGATGATTATTGCGGTAGACGAACCCAAAGGTAGCGCAGAAGGTACCTATGCTCGTCAAGTGACCGCACCGGTGTTTAAAGAAATTTCGGATCGCATCTATTTGCGCGACATGAAGTTGCAACAAACGTTGCGCGGTTATTTGCCAGATTCGTTGAACAAGAATAAGTTATCTAGTACGCTACATCCAGCAGATCAAAACATTCTATTTTCGCATTTAGGCTTGCCTAAGGTAGAAGAAAATGGGCAGTGGCTGAACTTCAATTTGGAGAAGAAAACCGTGAGAAATCAGGCAATCACGATGACTCCTAAAACGGTTCCGAATGTGGTGGGGATGAATTTGCGGGATGCCCTATTTGCCTTAGAGAACAAAGGGTTGAAGGTGCGAGCGAATGGTTTTGGGACCGTAACGAATCAATCCATTCCGGCTGGAACCCCTGCTGCGAAAAATAGATTAGTTTATATTCAACTGCATTAAGATGGCCCAAATCACCCTATTTCCCGGGATTTCGATTGAAAGTTTATGTTTTGACTCGCGGAAAGCGACAGCAGGGTCCGTGTTCTTCGCGATTCCTGGCACCCAAGTAGATGGTCATTCTTTTTTGCCTCAGGTTTACCAGCAAGGCTGTAAGCTTTGGGTGGTGGAAAAATTACCCGTGACCACGCCAGCCGATGTGACTTGTGTGCAAGTGACTGATTCGAATCAAGCCTTAGCGGAGGCCGCGGCAGAGTTTTATGGTCACCCTTCGAAGAAATTGAAATTGGTAGGGATTACCGGCACGAATGGAAAAACGACGACGGTTACCTTACTTTTCGAATTGTTCAAACGCTTAGGTCATCGCTGTGGATTGATTTCGACGGTGGTGAATAAGATAGAAGATAAAATCATTCCTTCCACGCATACCACGCCTGACGCGCTGAGCTTGAATGCGTTATTAGCAGACATGGTTTCGGCGGGTTGCAGTCACGCCTTTATGGAGGTCAGTTCGCATGCGGTGGTACAAAAGCGGATTCACGCATTGCAATTTTCCGGTGCCATTTTCTCGAATATCACTCGCGATCATTTGGACTTTCACGAGACATTTGACGAATACATAAAGGCCAAAAAAGGTTTCTTCGACGCCCTCCCCTCATCTGCTTTCGCGTTAACAAACGTGGATGATAAGCGTGGAATGGTGATGTTGCAAAATACAGCGGCGAAGAAATACGGCTTTGGCTTATTGAACGCGGCAGACTTTAAAGCGAAAATCATCAGCAACGGCGTAGGCGGATTGCAATTAGAGATCGATCACCAGCAAGTGCACGCACAATTAATTGGGACTTTCAATGCCTACAATTTGTTGGGAATTTACGCGGCGGCGCTTTTATTAGGGGAGGAATCGCATGAAGTATTGGTGCAGATTTCAGCCCTCAAAACGGCTCCGGGTCGATTTGAGCAATTAGCAGGTTCTCAAAATAAAATGGGGATCGTGGATTATGCGCACACGCCGGATGCTTTGGAAAATGTACTGAAGACGATTCAAACGATTCGTGATAAATCACAGCGCATCATTACGGTGGTGGGTTGTGGTGGAAACCGGGACACAGGAAAACGTCCAATTATGGCGGAATTAGCCGCTAAATACAGTGACGCGGTGGTGTTGACTTCGGATAATCCGCGCAAGGAAGATCCGGAAGTAATTTTGGACCAAATGGAAGCTGGAGTTCCGGCGGAGTTAAAATCCAAGGTGCACCGCGTTTCAGATCGCAAGGAAGGTATTTTTTATGCAGTAAGGGAATTAGCGAAAGCTGGAGATATTATTTTAGTGGCAGGGAAAGGCCATGAAAATTACCAAGAGATTCAAGGCGTGAAATATGACTTTGACGATAAAATAGTCCTGGGAGAGGCCTTTAGCTAAGTTTGAATTCCCCTCGATTTTTTGCAATTTTATAAATTAAAACCCATTTAGATGCTTTATTACCTCTTCGAATACTTAGACAAGACCTTGAATATTCCGGGCGCCGGCGTATTTCAATACATTACGTTCCGCGCTTTTGCGGCGATCATCACGTCTTTGGGTATTGCAGCGATTTGGGGTAAGTCGGTGATTTACCGTTTGCAAAGATTGCAAATTGGGGAGGAAATTCGGGATTTAGGTTTAGAAGGCCAAATGGCGAAAAAAGGCACTCCTACCATGGGAGGCTTCATTATTTTGTTGTCTTTATTAATTCCAACCCTCCTTTTTTCAAAGGTGACGAACGTGTACATCGTTCTATTGGTCACTTCGGCGATTTGGTTAGGTGCGGTGGGTTTCGCGGATGATTATATCAAAGTATTTAAGAAGAATAAAGAAGGTTTATCGGGAAAGTTTAAGGTAGTAGGTCAAATCGGCCTGGGCATCATCGTAGGCCTCACGATGTATTTTAATCAGCACATTAAAGTACGTGAATTTGCGGCTGACGGAACCTTTGTGGATCATAAATCACTTTTGACGACGGTTCCTTTCATGAAGGATAACCAGTTTGATTACAATATGTTATTGCCTAGTTTTATTCCTGATGAGTATGTGTGGGTGGTGTATGTGCTAGTGGTTATCTTCATCATTACGGCCGTTTCGAATGGTGCGAATATTACGGATGGCATTGATGGATTAGCGGCGGGAACTTCGGTGATTATCGGTATTGCGTTAGCGATTTTAGCCTACGTTTCTGGTAACAAGGTGATTTCCCAGTATTTGAATGTGATGTTTATCCCAAATTCTGGGGAGCTCGCCGTCTTTTGTGCGGCCTTCGTAGGGGCTTGTATCGGTTTCCTTTGGTATAATGCGTATCCGGCTCAGGTTTTTATGGGCGATACGGGAAGTTTGATGCTGGGCGGAGTGATTGCGACTTTAGCGATTGTGATTCGCAAGGAGATGTTGATTCCTGTCTTATGTGGGATCTTTTTGATTGAAAACTTATCGGTCATCATTCAGGTGGCCTATTTTAAATATACGAAGCGCAAGTATGGGGAGGGGCGCCGCGTCTTTTTGATGTCGCCATTGCACCACCATTTTCAAAAGAAAAATTACCACGAATCCAAGATCGTTATTCGCTTCTTAATCGTGGGAATTATCTTAGCTGTTTTGTCATTAGTCACTTTAAAATTGCGTTAACGCAACCCTGTTTTGAGTCAAATTACTTTATTTCCACGTTCGTCGTCTTTTTCAGAAATTATCCCTTTGCCTGCTTCTAAATCAGAGAGCAACCGGGCATTGGTGATCAATGCTCTTGCGAATGGATCCATTGATAACCTTTCCAATCTAGCGGAAGCGCGCGACACCCAAACCATGATTCGCTTGTTGTCAGAGAATGGTCCGGAGGCAGATGTCTTAGATGCGGGAACGACGATGCGTTTTTTGACCGCTTATTACGCCGTTACAGGTGCGACGAAAAAAATGACGGGCACACCTCGTATGTGCGAGCGCCCGATCGGAATTTTAGTAGACGCATTACGCACATTAGGAGCTGATATTAGCTATTTGAACCAAGAGGGATATCCTCCGATGCAATTAAATGGTTTCACCTTTAAAGGAAATCGGGAAATTTCCATCCGTGGCGACGTAAGTTCTCAGTTTATATCCGCGATATTGATGGTAGCGCCACTATTACCAGAAGGATTAACATTGCAAATAACGGGTGCGTTAGGGTCTAAGCCTTATATCGAGATGACGTTGGCTCAGATGAAGCATTTTGGGATTCAGGCCAAAACGGATTGGACCAAAGGAAGCATTGAAATTCCTGCCCAAAAATATACCTTACAGCCTTTTGCCGTAGAATCAGATTGGTCCGGTGCCAGTTATTGGTATTCCATGGTGGCTCTGTCGCCATTTGAAGATAGTTCGCTGGAATTGTTAGGCTTAAAGGAAGATTCTTTGCAAGGCGATTCGGCAATTAAGGCTATTATGGAGCCTTTGGGAGTAAAAAGTACCTACACGGGTCGCGGTTATTTATTGACTAAAATCCCAGCTCAGGCTTCCCTCGCTTGGGACTTCACTGATTGCCCAGATTTGGCCCAAACCATCTGTGTCGTGGCTGCGGTTCAGCACATTCCCTTGACTCTAACGGGTTTGGAATCATTGAAAGTGAAGGAAACGGATCGCGTGCTAGCCTTGCAGAATGAATTGAAAAAACTAGGGGCGAGTTTAGTGGAGAAAGAAGCGAATCACCTGTACGAAGTGACGGGGAATTTTTCGGCTGTTGCTGCTATCGAGCCTATCGAAACCTATGACGATCACCGGATGGCGATGGCTTTTGCGCCAGTGGCCATGCAAAAAGAAATTACCTTGCTAGATCCTTCCGTAGTGAATAAAAGCTACCCAAGTTTCTGGAAACACGTTTCCATCCTCTTACCATCC
>JBJTMW010000017.1:0-3292 GCA_046070715.1 Aquirufa sp.
GCGCCAGCTTTTGGGGATCAAAGGCGTGGTGGAGGTCAGTTCTTTCGGGGGGAACCTGAAACAATACGAGGTAGCGATCGATCCGGAGCGTTTGCGCGCGATGAATGTGAGCGTGAACCAGGTGTTTAAGGCGATTCAGCTGAATAATTCAAACTCTGGTGGTAGTTATTTAGAGAAAGGAACGGATGCGTATTTCATTCGTTCGGAGGGGATGTTGACCTCTTTAGAGGACATAGAAAATACGGTCGTTTCCCAAAGAGGGGACGCCGGTTTGCCTATTCTAGTGAAAGATGTGGCCAAAGTAGGCTTCGGGAAAGCGGTTCGTTACGGGGCGATGACCCGAAACGGCGAAGGCGAAGCTGTGGGGGGCGTGATGTTGCTCTTGAAAGGAGCAAACGCAAACCAAGTCGTGCAGGACGTGAAAGTCCAAATGGAAATCATTGGCAAAACCCTGCCTCAAGGGATTCACATTGTGCCTTATTTAGATCGCAGTGTCTTGATCGGTCGTGCCATCAATACGGTGGAGAAGAACTTGATCGAGGGAGGTTTGATCGTCGTGTTTATCTTGGTTTTATTGCTGGGAAATCTGCGCGCCGGTTTGATCGTGGCCTCGGTGATTCCGCTCTGTTTATTGTTTGCTTTTGCGCTGATGCACATTTTCGGGGTTTCGGCGAACCTGATGAGTTTAGGGGCGATAGACTTTGGCCTGATTGTGGACGGCGCCGTCATCATCGTGGAGTCCATTATTCACCGGCTCCACAGCCATCGAAAGGGCGAGGAATTGAGCCAGCACGCGATGGATGAGGAAGTGGGGATTTCTGCCAAAGCAATTTTTGGCTCCGCTGCCTTTGGCGTCATCATCATCCTCATTGTGTACCTGCCCATTATGGCGCTGGGAGGAATTGAAGGTAAGATGTTTAGACCGATGGCCCAAACGGTGAGTTTTGCCATCCTAGGTGCATTGATTCTCTCTTTGACCTATGTTCCCATGATGTCGGCCTTGTTTTTAAGCAAGAAAATTAGCCACGAAATCACGATCGCGGATCGAATTATGGGCTTCCTGTATGGAAAGTACCAGCCTATTATCAACTGGGCTTTACAGCAACGCAAGTGGGTGGTGATTGGTGCTTTTGGTCTATTTAGTGCGAGTATTGCCTTATTTATGTCATTAGGCGGCGAGTTTATACCAGAACTAAACGAAGGCGATTTTGCGGTAGAAACGTTATTGCCTACGAATGCGTCCTTGTCCCAAAGCATCAAAGTCAACACCGCCGCTCAAGCGATGTTGATGAAGAAATTCCCTACGGAGATCAAGCAAGTGGTGTCTCGTATCGGGGCGTCCGAAATCCCAACGGACCCGATGGGGATCAACTCCTGCGATTTGATTATTCAATTAAAGGATCCGTCCGAATGGAAAAATGCGGAGACGATGGAGGAATTGGAAGCCAAAATGGACGCGGCATTAGACGTGTATCCCGAGGTCAATTTCGAGTTCACCCAGCCAATCCAAATGCGTTTTAATGAGTTAATTGCGGGGGTGAAATCGGATATTGCGGTGAAGATTTTTGGGGAAGATCTCCAAGAATTGTTTGATCACGCCACCGAAGCGTCTCGTTATATTCGAAAAATAGATGGCGTGGGTGATATCAAAGTCCAACAAATCGACGGCATTCCGCAATTAGTGGTGAAATACAACCGCGTGAAGATGGCGCAATATGGTTTGAATGTGAACGAGGTAAACTCAGCCATTAAGATGACTTTTGCCGGTGAAACGGCCGGAATCGTGATGGAAGGGGAGAAACGTTTTGACTTAGTGGTTAGGATGGATTCCGTTCATCGAAAAGATATCCAAAACCTTCGCGAACTCTACATTGACCTACCATCTGGCTCACAAATTCCACTTCAAGAGGTGGCTGATGTGAGTTATGAGAACGCGCCTTTGGAAATCTCTCGCGATAATACGCACCGCCGAATCACGATCGGGATTAACGTTCGTGGTCGTGACGTAGAAAGCGTAGTAGCAGATATCCAAAAAGTCATGAAGAATAAGATCACCTTGCCGGCAGGATATTACGTGACTTACGGCGGAACGTTTGAAAATTTACAGGCGGCGAAATCGCGTTTGGCACTGGTAGTACCGATCGCCTTAGCGCTGATTTTTGTGCTCTTGTTTTTTACCTTCCAAAGCTTCTTAGAAGCAGCCATCATCTACCTCGCGATTCCTTTGTCAGCCATCGGTGGTGTGGTGGCGCTTTGGTTGCGCGGGATGCCGTTCTCGGTATCGGCTGGGATTGGATTTATCGCACTTTTCGGGGTGGCGGTATTGAATGGGATCGTGTTGCTTTCCTTCTTTAAGCAATTAGCGGATGAAGGATTGAGTGTGGAAGAACGCTTGAAGAAAGGCTTGGAATTGCGTTTTAGACCGGTGATTATGACTGCGGCGGTGGCCTCTTTGGGTTTCTTGCCTATGGCCCTGAGCCACTCGCCGGGTGCAGAAGTGCAGCGTCCATTAGCGACAGTGGTGATCGGTGGTTTGATTACGGCCACGTTCTTAACGCTGGTCGTTATTCCGGTCGTGTACTCGATCGTGATGGGCCGCAGAGAACAGAAGTTGAAGTCCAAAGGATTAGGGATGATTGTGTTGTTTGTTTTGCTGTCATTTAGTTCGTTTTCAGTGACTAAGTCGCACGGTGACGATTCACCCATCTCTACTCTATACTCTCCTCTCTCTACTCTATCGCTGAAAGCGTGCCTTGCACAAGCCTCCCAACGCAACGCCCTCCTGGCCACCGGCCTAGCCGACGTAAAAACCGCGGAGGCCTTCATCCAATCTGGAAAGGAATTGCCTAAAGGAACGGTGGATGCGCAATATGGCAAAACGCAGACGTATTACAGTCAGGATTATACGGTGATGGCCTCGCAAAGTATTCCGTGGCCTACGTTGTTGAAGGCGCAGGTGAAGGCCTTGACTGCGGCGAAAGTATTGAGCGAAAAGCGCTTGAAGATCACGCAGAATTTGGTGGCCTCGAGTGTGAAGTTCTATTACTACCAGATTTTGGCACAGCAGAAAAATCTAGCGTTTTTAGCCTCGCAAGATAGTTTATATACCCAAATGAAGCGCGCGGCGGCTATTAAATTCCAGCAAGGCGAGACGAATCGCTTGGAATTGATGGCGGCGGAAACGCGTTTACGAGAGTTTCAGCAGAAGCGAATTGCGCTGGAGTCGGATCAAAAGACGGCCTATCAAAATTTGGCTTATTGGATCAATGAACCAGGCGAATTCGAGATTGAA
>JBJTMW010000018.1:0-5369 GCA_046070715.1 Aquirufa sp.
AATCTACATCCACCCCTCTGCTTCCGTGAAAGGGAGTATTTTGGATGCGAGCCAAGGCCCTATCTATATAGGTGAAGGGGTAAACATACAAATAGGATCCTTGATTCAAGGGCCTGCAGCGCTATTGAAGGACGCAACGACGAATATCGGGGCGAAGATTCGCCCGAATACCACGATAGGTCCAAGCTGCAAAGTAGGTGGTGAAATCAACCACTGCATTTTCTTCCCTTTCAGTAATAAGGCGCACGATGGGTATCTAGGCAATTCGATTGTGGGCTCCTTCTCGAATTTAGGCGCTTTAACGAATGGATCGAACCTGCGCAACGACATACAATCCGTTTCGCTTTATGATTATACGTTGAAAGCGTCGCGAAATACAGGCCTGAAGTCTCTAGGCCAAATCATCGGTGATTTCGTCACCACCGGAGTAAGCACGTCCTTTAATACGGGAACCGTCATAGGCAGCCATTGTAATGTTTCGAGCATTGGATTTCCGCCGCGTTACATCCCCTCTTTTAGTTTTGGGGAGTATCCATCCGTGCGGGCCTTTGATTTCGAGAAAGCCTATGCCGCGGCCTGCGCTTGGATTAGCTTGAAAAACCAACAAATACCCGAAAATCTACGCCAAAGCATGGAAGAAATTTGGAAAGCGGACACATCTTTCCGAAATTAGTTCTTTCTTTAAAAAAAGCCCTATTCATGCGATTTCAAGACATTCCAGGTCTACAAAAAACCAAGAAGACGTTGTCGCAAGCGGTGCAAAATCAACACATCGCCCATGCGCAATTATTCGTAGGCCCTCCGGGAGGAGCTCAGCTGGCGATGGCGCATGCTTTTGTGACCTATTTATTTTGCACGAATAGAACAGACACGGATTCCTGTGGCGTTTGTCCCAGTTGCCAGAAATTGCAACGTGGCGTTCACCCGGATTTAGTCTACGTCTACCCTACTGTTATCACGAAGAAAATCAAGGAGGCGGAATCAGATGCCTACTTGCCTGATTGGCGGAAATTTATTCAAGAATCCTACTTCAGAACCTTACCCGAATGGCTCGCCTACATGGGTGCAGAAGGGAATCGCCAGGGAAATATTCCAGTGGAAGAGACCCGGAAATTAGTGCAAAAAATCAGCTTAAAACCCTTTGAGGCTCCGTTTAAGGTGGTGATGCTTTGGAACCCAGAGACCCTAAATGCCTCTGCCGGAAATGCCTTATTAAAGACTTTGGAGGAACCGCCCAGTTCCACCTTATTCATCTTAGTTTGCGCGGAACCAGATAAATTATTGACGACGATTATTTCCAGAACACAAAGGGTTAGCGTGGGCGCCGTGGAGGTAGAAGATTTAGCGGATTATTTAGTCCAAAAAGCGGAAATTGACGCCGAAAAAGCGCATCAAATCGCCGTGAATTGCGAGGGAAATATCTCTGAAGCTTTGGAGAAATCAAACTCAGATAACCTCAGCACAACTACTTGGTTTGCCGAATGGATGCGCGCGATTTATGCCCGCAATCTATCCAAATTAGTGCAATTAGCCGACCAATTCGACGGTTTAGCCAAGGAAAACCAAAAAGGTATCTTAAGTTATAGCCTCCATATTTTCAGACAATGTTTGTACCAAATTTCGGATGCAAGCGCCTTGATTAAATCGCTCGAAAAAGAGAAGGCCTTCGTGGATAATTTCTCGAAGACGCTGAATACCGAGAAGATCGCGGCGATGACCGAAAAAATCTCCGAGGTTCACTACCACCTAGAACGCAATGCGCGCGCAAAGATGGTCCACCTCGATTTATCATTGTATTTATTACGCGTTTTCCACGCGAAAAACTCCTGATATGAAAACGATCCGCATTGGTACTCGAAATTCGGCTTTGGCGCTTTGGCAGGCACATCACGTGGGTGCTTTGCTCGCAACGCAGGGTTTAGGCTATGAGATTGTGGCGATAACGACGAAAGGGGATCAAATTTTAGATCGTTCGCTGTCTAAAATCGGCTCAAAAGGAGTGTTTACCGAAGAATTAGAGGCGATGCTTTGTGCGGGAGAAATTGATATCGCACAGCATTCTGCGAAAGATTTACCTTCTCATATTCCATCAGAGCTCGAATTAATTGCCTTCACGGAGCGAGAAGCGGCGCAAGACGTCGTTTTAAGCTTGGATCCAACGAAAACCTTAGCCTCTAGCACACCTTTGCGCATAGGCACGTCATCGACGCGCAGACGCGCTTTCTTAAGCCATTTCTACCCACAACATACCGCAGTAGAAATGCGAGGCAATTTGCAGACCCGTTTGGAGAAATTGAAAAAGGGGGATTGCGATGCGATGTTACTCGCTTTTGCCGGCGTTCATCGGATGGAAATGGAATCCTATATCACACAACACCTAGGCCTCGACCAATTTGTCCCGGCAGTGGGTCAAGGATCAGTGGCGATTCAATGTGCAGTATCTTTAGACTCTAGCATTAAAGCTGTAGTACGCAAAGCTTGCAACCACCCCTCGACGGAAGCTACATTATTAGCAGAACGCCATTTATTAGCACACTTAGAAGGCGGTTGTAGCGTGCCAGTGTATGGGCACGCGGTCGTTAAAGACAATCAATTAGCTTTGCATGCCGGCGTTCTTAGCTTGGATGGGATTGAAAATATCTATCATTCAGCTGAAGGATCTGATCCAGCCATCTTGGGCAAAGAAGTCGCGATGGAGTTAATTCACTTAGGGGCGCATCAATTATTACGAAAAATCAGACAGCAATTAGGTTCATGAAAAAACGCATACTAATCACAGGTTCAAACGGCTTATTAGGCCAAAAACTCGTCGAACTATTGCGCACACAAGCGAATGTCGATTTAATCGCCACCGCACGTGGTGCTAATCGTTTGCCCGTGACCGATGGATATACTTATGCGTCTTTAGACATCACCGTTCCAGAAGAGGTAAACGCTATTTTCGATCAATTCAAGCCAGCGGTAGTCATTCACACAGCAGCTATGACGAATGTAGATACCTGTGAAACGGATCGCGCCGGTTGTGATTTGTTAAACGTGGATGCGGTGGCTTATTTAATCCAGGCTTGCGAAAAACACGGTACTTATTTATGCCATTTATCGACTGACTTCATCTTTGACGGAGCTGACGGACCCTATACGGAAGAAGGAAAGGCAAACCCCATCTCGTATTATGGTGAAAGCAAGTTAAAGGCAGAACAATTATTGTTTGATTCCTCTATTCGCTGGAGCATCGCACGCACCGTTTTAGTCTATGGGATTGTGCCGGATATGAGCCGATCGAATATCGTTCTTTGGGTAAAAAAATCCCTCGAAGATGGCAAAACCATCCAAGTGGTGACGGATCAGTTCAGAACTCCTACCCTCGCAGAGGATTTAGCGTTGGGTTGCTGGTTACTTTCAAAAAACGAAGTGGAAGGCATTTTCAACATCTCTGGTTCTGATTTCTTAACGCCGTATGAGATGGCGGTGATGACGGCAGATTATTATGGTTTGGACAAATCCTTGTTACAAAAAGCCGATTCTTCGACCTTCCAACAAACAGCGAAAAGACCTGCTCGCACGGGTTTTGTACTCGATAAAGCAAAAAAAGTCCTAGGTTATGCACCTAGAACTTTTCAAGAAGGTATCGCCATTATGGCGCAACAAGTAGCTGATTTAGTCTAACGCTTCAGGATCTTCCATCATTTCATCTGCCATCGGATTTACCACCGGCAGATCTAAAAGAACAGGAGCCTCTTTCAGCTTTCCAAAATCTTTGTTTTCGTCTAATAAAGTAGTCCAAAGCAAGTCCTTCAATTCCTGAATTCCTTCCTGAGTCACGGATGAAATCAATAAAACGGGAATATCCTTAGGCAAACTTTCGCGCATTTCTTCTTCCATTTCTGGAATCGACAAATCCATTTTAGAGACCACGATCACGCGACGTTTTCCTAATAATTCGGGGTTGTATTTCTCTAATTCACCTGTTAAAATTCGGTATTCCTCCCCCCAGTTCTCCGCGTCCGATGGAATCAAAAAACATAAAATCGAATTGCGCTCGATATGTCGTAAGAATCTCAATCCCAAACCTTTACCCTCAGAAGCACCTTCGATAATCCCTGGAATATCGGCTACCACAAAGGACTTTTCATCCCGGTATTCGACCACCCCTAATTGAGGAACTAACGTGGTGAAAGGATAATCCGCAATTTCAGGAGTGGCTGCAGAAAGCACCGACAATAGCGTTGATTTTCCCGCATTCGGGAAACCTACTAAACCTACATCGGCTAGCACTTTCAATTCCATCACCACCCACACATCAAGACCCGCCTCACCCGGTTGTGCGTGGCGTGGCGATTGATTAGTGGATGATTTAAAGTTGTGATTTCCTAAACCACCGCGGCCGCCTGGAAGCACTAAAATCTGTTGGCCCTCTTCTGTTACTTCCGCGATAAACTCATTCGTTTCCGCATTTTTCACGATGGTTCCTAGAGGCACTTGAATGAATACATCCTCGCCTTCCGCACCTGAACGGCGTCCACCTTCTCCACCGTTTCCACTATCCGCAATAATATGCTTCTGGTATTTCAAGTGAATCAATGTCCAAAGCTGTGTACTTCCTACCAGGTATATGTGACCTCCACGACCGCCATCACCGCCATCTGGACCACCTTTAGGCACGTGTTTTTCCCTCCGAAAATGGGATGAACCGCTTCCTCCTCGGCCGGAACGCAGATTGATTTTAACGTAGTCAATGAAGTTAGTTGTCATTCTATTTTGTTAATTATGCTTCGATAATGCCGATAATCTGAGAGAAAATCTCCTCAATTTCGCCAATACCGTTAATTCCTGAGAATTTATTTTGTGCAGCGTAATAACCCGCTACTGGAGCCGTTTTCTCGCCGTATTCTTGCACGCGTTTGCGAATTAATTCCTCGTTTTGATCATCTGGACGACCTGAAGTCTTGCCGCGCTCTAATAAACGCTGCGTTAATTCTTCCTCGCTCACCTCTAACGCAATCATGTGATTAATCGCTAATTGATGACCTGCTAATAAGTTGTCCAAAGCTTGTGCCTGCGCCTCCGTTCTAGGAAAACCATCAAAAATAAAACCCGCTGCCTCCTTATTCTCATTCAATTTATTCTCGATCATTCCGATCACGACCGCATCCGGAACCAAGATCCCTTGATCCATCAACTTCTTTGCTTCCAAGCCTAATGTCGTACCTGCAGCAATTTCTGCACGCAATAAATCACCTGTAGACAAATGGATTAAACCGTATTTCGCAATTAATTTTGCGGACTGAGTGCCTTTGCCTGCCCCTGGAGGCCCAAATAAAACAAGATTAAGCATATAAATGTGGGTTAATTATTTCGAACCACAAAGG
>JBJTMW010000019.1:0-3138 GCA_046070715.1 Aquirufa sp.
ATCGAAACCTATGACGATCACCGGATGGCGATGGCTTTTGCGCCAGTGGCCATGCAAAAAGAAATTACCTTGCTAGATCCTTCCGTAGTGAATAAAAGCTACCCAAGTTTCTGGAAACACGTTTCCATCCTCTTACCATCCAAACTATGAAAAAAGTATTGACCTTAGGTTTAAGCCTGTTGGCTTTCGCCGGTTTTGCCCAAAAAACCATCTTACATTGCGGTTCTCTCATTGATGTGAAAACGCAGACCGTCCTTAAAAACCGTTCCATCGTGGTGGAAGGAAAGAAAATTGTGTCCGTTTCAGAAGGCTACCTGAGCCCCGCAAAAGGCGATGTGGTCATTAATTTGAAAGACAGAACGGTGATGCCGGGTCTGATCGATTCACACGTTCATTTGGAGCAGGAAACAAATCCAGGTGCTTATTTGGATCGCTTTGTAAAGAATCCAGGCGATGTGGCTTACCAGGCTTTGGTCTATGCGAAAAAGAATTTGATGGCCGGATTTACAACGGTGCGTGATTTAGGCGGCAGTCACGTGGTGATCAGTTTGCGTAATGCCATTAACAAGGGCATTGTGGATGGCCCTCGCGTCTTTACCGCGGGTGTTTCGATCGGGACAACCGGTGGTCACGCGGACGATTCAAATGGAATTAATGAAACCTTCAAAAAGGATTTAGGACCTGAGGATGGCGTTGTGAATGGTTTAGCAGATGCGGCGAAAGCGGTGCGTCAGCGCTATAAGGAAGGCTCGGATTTGATTAAAATCACAGCGACAGGCGGTGTGTTAAGTTATGCCAAAGATGGTTCAGGCGCCCAATTCACCGAAGAAGAGGTACGCACCATTGTTCAAACGGCGAAAGATTATGGTTTCAAAGTCGCAGCTCATGCGCATGGAAAAGAAGGAATGAAGCGCGCTGTGTTAGGTGGTGTTTCTTCGATCGAACATGGAACTTTCATGGACGAAGAGGTGATGGAATTGATGAAAAAGATGGGAACCTATTACGTGCCTACCGTAATCGCAGGTCGTTCCGTAGCGGATTCTTCTAAAATCCCGAATTACTACCCAGAAATGGTCGCGAAGAAAGCGGCTGCAATTGGGCCAATCATTCAAGGAACTTTTGCTAAAGCCTACAAAGCCGGAGTGAAGATTGCGTTTGGGACGGATGCGGGCGTTTTTGGTCACGGAAAAAATGGCTATGAATTCATTTTAATGAACGAAGCAGGAATGCCCGTTTTAGAAGCTATTACATCAGCGACGGTGAGTGCTGCTGATTTATTAGGCCAAAGCGATCTGATCGGATCCATCGAGCCAGGAAAGGCGGCAGACATTATTGCAGTTCCAGGAGATCCAGTGGCTGACGTGAAACTGATGACGAAGGTGAACTTTGTGATGAAAGACGGAAAGGTCTATAAAAACTAGATACGCAACAATAAAAAAGGGTCGGCTCGCATCTGCAAGCCGACCCTTTTTTTATGCTTAAGAAATTCTAGCGTAAAGCGGGAACTTGTTTTTTCAATACTTCAAAAGCTCCGAAGAACAATCCAGAGAACAAGAATTGGCTTGCAATTGTATTCTTTAAGAAAGGAATACCAGCCGCGTAGCAGTTCAATAAACCTGCCACATCCTTCGTGTAAGCGATATCTGATCCTGCCCAAACAGCAAAGTTTGAAAGCAAGAAGAAGCCCATCGCCGCCGCCAGGTTTGTTCCGATGAAGCGAGAGGCACTTGCGGTGGTGTTTTGGCCTAATAATGAGATCAAAGCAAATAAACCCATGTGAATCGCATCGATTCCAAAAGAGAAACCTGGGAAAAAGGCATCATATAAGGTATTGTTTAAGATCAAATTCGATCCCCAAACCGCCAGTAAAGTCCAAGCCACCGCTTGCTTGCGGTTATGTAAGTAAGCGCCTACAAAAAGCGCCATAGAGGCCATAGGTGAGAAGTTTGCCCAACCTGGTCCGGCTAAAATCAATAAACGACTCGCGATAGCCAGTAAAATGAAGGCGATAATGGTGGTATTTCTTTTTGTCATGGTCTGTATTCGGATTCCCGCAAGAATATTTTTTCTCGAGGTCTAAATAATTTCCAAAGGTAAAACAAAAGCCGTAATTTTACCCATTGAATTCGAATTTATGTCTAAATCACTTCCCAAAATCGGATTATTAGGCGGCGGCCAGCTAGGACGAATGCTATTACAAGCAGCAATCGACTTAGACTTGCAAATTGCCTGCCTTGATCCAGATCCAGAAGCTTCTTGTCATACCTTGACGACCCAGTTTACACAAGGGTCGTTCCAGGATTATGATACGGTGTACCACTTTGGGAAACAATTCGATTTAATCAGCATCGAAATCGAACATGTGAACATCGAGGCGCTGGAGCAATTAGAGGCGGAGGGAGTAAAAGTCTATCCTCAACCGCATTTGCTCCGCATGATTCAAGACAAGCGCATTCAAAAGACCTTTTTCCAAACACACGGTTTCCCTACCGCGGATTTTCGTTTAATTGAATCAGCCTCGGAAATTATTGCAAACGAGGATTTCTTGCCCGCTTTTAACAAGTTAGGTAAAGGTGGCTACGATGGGAAAGGCGTACAATATATAGGTACAGCGGCAGATGCCTCTAAAGGTTTTGATGCACCGGGCCTCTTAGAAAAGGCCATTGATTTTGACAAAGAATTAGCGGTTATTGTAGCCCGCAATCCGCAAGGCGAAATAAAAGCATTCCCAGCAGTAGAGATGGTATTTCATCCGGTCCAAAACTTGGTGGAATTCCTTGTTTCTCCCGCAGCCATTTCGAAAGAAATCGAAAAAGAGGCTGAGGATATTGCTGTTCGATTAATTGATCAGATGGGCTTGGTGGGCGTTTTAGCGGTGGAGATGTTTTTGACCAAAGACGGTAAAATCCTGATCAACGAAGTCGCTCCGCGACCGCACAATTCAGGTCATCAAACTATCCGCGCAAATGATACGTCTCAATACGAGCAACATTTACGAGCGATTACGGGATTGCCTTTGGGGGATACCAGAGCACATTCATTTTCCGGCATGTTAAACTTATTAGGGGCAGACGGCTTTACCGGGCCGGCGAAATATGAAGGCCTGGATACGATTTTGGGGATATCCGGCGTTCATCC
>JBJTMW010000020.1:0-3007 GCA_046070715.1 Aquirufa sp.
GGAAGAGAGGGGGGAGATTAAAAAGAAAATGATAAGGAGGAAAACAAAAAGGCCGCGACTCTACGAGTCGCGGCCTTTCAAAACCTAACAGGAAATAAATCCTAGTATCTGTAGTGCTCTGGCTTGTATGGCCCTGCTTGAGGAACGCCAATGTAATCCGCCTGCTCTTTTTCTAACTTCTCTAATTTAGCACCAATGTGCGCTAAGTGTAAGAACGCTACTTTCTCATCTAAGTGCTTAGGAAGAATGTACACTTTGTTCTCGTAGCTCGCTGAGTTGGCCCAAAGCTCTAATTGAGCCAACGTTTGGTTACAGAACGAGTTCGATATCACGAATGATGGGTGACCCATGGCACAACCTAAGTTCACTAAACGACTTTCTGCTAAAACGATTACGTTTTTGCCATCGATCGTGTACATATCTACTTGTGGCTTGATTTGATCTTTTGTAGAACCGTAGTTGTTGTTCAACCACTCCATATCGATTTCGTTATCGAAGTGACCGATATTACAAACAATCGCTTTGTCCTTCATCGCTTTGAAGTGACGATCACGGATGATCTTCACGTTACCAGTTGCTGTTACAAAGATGTTTGCGCGTGTTGCTGCTTCGTCCATTGGAACTACTTCGTAACCATCCATAGCTGCTTGTAAAGCACAGATTGGATCAATTTCCGTTACTAACACACGGCATCCAGCACCACGTAATGAATCAGCTGAACCTTTTCCTACGTCACCGTAACCAGCTACTACTGCTACTTTACCCGCTAACATTAAGTCAGTTGCACGACGAATCGCATCTACTAAGGACTCTTTGCAACCGTATTTGTTATCAAATTTAGACTTCGTTACCGAGTCATTCACGTTGATCGCTGGCAAGAATAATGTGCCATTCTTCATACGCTCATATAGACGGTGAACACCTGTCGTAGTTTCTTCTGATAAGCCTTTGATGCCTTCGATTAACTCTGGATATTCATCAAAAACCATATTTGTCAAATCACCACCATCATCCAAAATCATGTTTAATGGTTGACGCTCTTCTCCAAAGAATAAAGTCTGCTCGATACACCAGTTGAATTCTTCTTCGTTCATCCCTTTCCAAGCATAAACCGGAATTCCCGCTGCTGCGATAGCCGCTGCTGCGTGATCTTGTGTAGAGAAAATGTTACAAGATGACCAAGTAACCTCAGCTCCTAAAGCTGTTAATGTTTCGATTAATACCGCTGTTTGGATCGTCATGTGTAGACAACCTGCGATACGCGCACCTTTCAACGGTTGTGCTGCGCCAAATTCCGCACGCAATGCCATCAAACCTGGCATTTCTGCTTCTGCTAATTGAATTTCTTTACGACCCCAGTCTGCTAATGCAATGTCTTTTACTTTAAATGGTACATACGTACCCGATTGTGATGCCATTGTGTGTATTTTTGAAAGATGATTTTCTTACTAAAGTGCAAATTTAATGCAATTATTTGGAATTTTCTAAAAATGCCAAAACACTTTCGAGTTGAATCCCTCGAGAACCTTTAACTAAAAGAAAGCTGTCCTGAATCGGATGATCTTGCAACCAAATATGTAAGCCAAATTTGTCTGGGAAATAATAAGCCGAAGGCAAATAAATTAAGGCATGTTGCATGTGTTGGCCCACTAAGAGTACTTTTTCGAAGGATAATCCTGCAATAAGCTTTCCCAGGGCAGCATGCTCCTCTGAAGAGGAATCACCTAACTCAAACATATCTCCTAAAATAAGTAGTTTGGGCGTTCCTTCCGTTTCCGCGAAATGCGAAATGGCAGCTGACATAGACGAAGGATTCGCATTATAAGCATCCATCAAAACTTGGTTTGATCCTATTTTGATGAACTGAGAACGGTGATTATTCGGGATGTAGGTACTGATTCCAGTATTGCATTGCTCGTCGCTTAGAGAAAAGAATTTACCCACCGCAATAGCGAGTTGAATATTCTCGAAATTATAGATGCCTGGTAAGTGAGAATCGATAATTTCACCAGTGGCTAGGGCATAGCGCACCATTGGTTTCGCTTCTACCAGGGTAGTAGGCATCGCTTCATTCGAGAAGATGGCGTTTAGCATGCCTCTCTCACTAAACATTTCTTGCACAGGTCCAGCTTGTTCAGGTAAGAAGGTGATTCCACCAGAGGCTTTTAAATAATCGAAAAGTTCTCCCTTGCCTTTGCGTACTCCTTCGATTCCACCAAAACCTTCCAAATGCGCTTTCCCGATATTGGTAATTAAACCGTGGGTAGGTTGGGCGATATCGACAAGTTCTTTGATATCTCCTTGTTTGTTCGCCCCCATCTCAATGACAGCGATTTCATGTTCCTTTTTGATAGATAAAACGGAAAGAGGAACACCGATATGGTTGTTGAGGTTGCCAGTAGTGGCAAAGCAATGGTATTTTTGGGATAAAACAGAAAAGATTAATTCTTTCGTGGTCGTCTTCCCGTTCGAACCCGTTAGACCAACGATTGGAATCGTTAAGGTCTGGCGATAGGCGGTTGCCAAAGCTTGTAAGGCCAATAATCCATCTTCTACCAATAAGGTTCTTTCTCCCGATAAATAATCCGCATCATCAATAATGGCATATTGGGCGCCTTTCTCCAAAGCCTCTGCAGCCATCGCATTCGCATTGAAATTAGGCCCTTTTAAGGCAAAGAATAAATTTCCTGCTTGAATCTTTCGGGTATCTGTGGATACGCCGGAAGAGGATAAAAACTTTTCTAAAAGTGTTTGCGTGTTGACAATCATTGGTCTGTTATGACAATTGACTGCAAATATCTACAAAAATTTTGGAACCCCTAAGATAATCTGACGTAGACTGACGATGATAATCACGATTCCCACGAGAATCATCATGGATTTCACGGGTAATTTATTGGCTAATCGGGCCGCAATCGGAGCCGCAATGACACCACCTAAAATTAAACCGATGATCACATCCCAATAACCTAATCCGATGACGGTAAAGAACGTAATGGACGAGGCC
>JBJTMW010000021.1:0-12562 GCA_046070715.1 Aquirufa sp.
CACACATGATGCGGGAAATCGGGTGACTGAGAAGGATCATGCATTAGCTACCTATTTAGACGAACTATTTAAACGATGAGAAATTTATTACTACTCTTTTTATTGTGCCCATTGCTGGCGATAGGGCAACAAAAATCATCAAATGAAGACCAAATCAAAGCGGTCATTTTAAAAACCTTTTCTGCGATGAAATCGGTGGATTCTGTCGCTTTAAAGTCCTGTTTTACAAGCAATGCTATGTTACATATTAGTCAGGTTAAGCCGGAAGGAAATACGTTAAGAGAAGTGCCGGCAGCTAAATTCATCCAAAATGTGATGACCAGAAAGCCGGGTGATATGGATGAGCGTGTACTTTCTTGGGGTCCTATTTTAGTGGATCATGAAATGGCGACAGCCTGGGTTCCTTATGAATTCTATCTCAATGGGAAGTTTACGCACAAAGGCGTGGATGTGTTTTTGCTTCTCAAAATGGGAGATGAATTTAAAATTCAGACGCTGATGTATAATATGCAGAAATAGGAAAAAGCAGATATATTTTCGAGATTGCGACATTCTAAACCAACAAAACAATGAAAAAAACAAAGTACTTTCTAGTGGCTGCATTAGTGGCCCTACAATCGTTCATGGCGTTTAGCCAAGAAGTGGGTCAAGTAGAACGCTTGATTTCGCCTGAAATGAAGGCCTCGAATGAGGTTGTTTTTCGCTTAAAAGCACCGTCTGCGACCTCTGTCAAACTATCAGGAAACTGGATGCCTATGGTTGCAAATGCGAATGGGCAAGGTACCTCTCGTCAATTAGTGGAGATGACGAAAGATCAGGCTGGCGTTTGGTCTACAAATGTTCAAGCACTTGCTCCTGAATTATATGGCTATACTTTTATTGTGGATGGGGTAACCACCTTAGATCCATCGAACTTGAAAGTCGCTAGAGATGGGACTTTTCGGACGGAAAGTTTATTGTATGTGGCTGGCCCCGCGTCAGATTTATATTGGGCAAAAACGGGCCCTAAGGGAAGTGTTCATCAGGTTTGGTATGATTCCAAATCTCTGAAATTGACTCGTAGAATGCAAATCTACACGCCACCCGGATATGAAGATTCCAAAGAATCGTATCCGGTTTTGTATTTGTTGCACGGTGGTGGAGGGGATGAGGAAGCGTGGCCTACGTTAGGTGTTGCCCCTCATATTTTGGATAATCTAATTAATGCTGGTCAAGCTAAGCCGATGATTGTGGTGATGACAAATGGTAATCCTAATCAGGCAGCAGCAAATGTGATCAGTCCTGTTCTTCCTGCTTCCGATCTTCCGGTAGGAGGAATGGGTAGTATGCTGTTTGAGAAAAGTTTAGTGGCAGATGTGATTCCGTATATTGAAAATCACTTCCGTGTGAAGAAAAATAAGGAAAGTAGAGCATTGACGGGTTTGAGTATGGGTGGTTTGCAGACCATTAACACGACGTTCGAACATCCAAATTTGTTCAATTATATTGGGGTAATGAGTATGGGTTTTGCTGATTTGAGCCGCTTTGGCGTTAAAGTGGACGCTTCTAAACGGGATGAACAAATCGAAGCAATCAAGAAAGCGAATCCGGCCCTGTATTGGATTGCTTGTGGTAAGGATGATTTCTTAATCGAAAGTGTAGTGACCATGCGCAAAAAACTAGATGAGCATGCCTTTCACTATGTGTACCGGGAGAGCGAAGGTGGACATACGTGGACGAATTGGCGCGTGTATCTTTCGGAATTTGCTAAAATGATATTTAAATAAATGGTTATAAAGATGCGTATTAAATTTATCGGATTGTTGATTTTTTTCACCTCTTTAAGTGCAATTGCGCAAGAGGGTTATTTTATCAAAAGCAAAGATCAGACGGATATCTTTATCGAGGAAAAAGGGACTGGAACGCCTGTTGTATTGTTATCTGGCGGGCCTGGCTTGAATCCATTTTATGTTTATCCTATCCATGAACAACTGAGCAAACATTTCCGATCGATCATTTTGCATCAGCGGGGTACGGGGAAAACGGTGATGGCCAAAATTGATTCGACCACCCTTTCTTTGGACAAATACGTAGAAGATTTAGAAGCTTTGCGCACCCATTTACAGGCCAAAAAACTCATCTTGATCGGTCAATCTTGGGGCGGAATGTTATCGATGGAATATTGTTCGCGTTATCCTGACAAAGTAGAGAAATTAGTATTAGTGGGCTCAGGAAGTCCCAGTATGAATTTTGCCAATTATTTTTCGGACAATATTCAAATGAGACTACGACCAGAAGATTTAGCGGAAAAGTCTGGATTGAAGCGCAATTGGATAGGCTATTTTTTCGATCGGGAGTCTGGATTAGCATCTAAAGCAGCGATTGATTTTACTAAAATCAGCGGACAGCCTGGAATTAATTCGATTATGGTGGGGGATTATGCTGCGAAGGAGAAGCAGCGTTTGGCTAATTTGAAAAAATACAAGGGCCCGGCTTATGTTATCCAAGGATATCAGGATCCCGTAGGATTTGCGGCTTATGAGATCAAATCGGTCATTCCGCAGGCTGAGTTGTTATTCGTAAAACAAAGCGGTCACCTGCCTTGGTTTGAAAAAGAAAGTACGCAGAAGCAGTTTTATGATTTTTTGATAAAGGCTTTAAAATAAGGAATAGTTGTATAAAATAAATATATTATTATATTTGTTCTGTAATTAATCCTAAAATAAACCTTCTAATTATGAAAAAAGTAACCTTATCTATTCTCTTAGTTGCCGCTCTATTTGCCTGTTCTGAAGCAAAAAAAGAAGAAACAGCAGGCCCAATTGAACACATTTATAAACCTACCTACACGGATAATTTCAAAATAGGGGATCAAAAAAATGCCTTATTAGCGGAGAAATTCCACCAAGATCTTTTTGCGAAAGATTATAAAAAGGCAGGTGAAATCATTGCTGATACGGCTGAGTTCCACAATGAAGATGGAACCACGATTAAGGGAAAAGCGGCCATCCTTGATTTTATGGAAAAGGGCTTCTCTCAAGTAAAGTTCAAGAATTATGAAATTGTGGCTATCATCCCTACGGTAGGTGAAAATGGCCATCAGTGGGTAAATATTTGGGATAAAGCAGATGTGGAAACACCTGACGGGAAAACTCAAAAACTCGCTTGGGTAGATTCTTTCCAATTTGAGAATGGGAAAGTGGTGAGGTTTGATGGGTTTGTAAAAGCGCTTAAATAAGGATTGAAATTATGTTAATAAAAAAGCCCCCTAGCGATAGGGGGCTTTTTTTATATTTCCAAAGAGTGAATTAATGCTCTAATTCTTCCTCGATGAGTTTGATTAATTCTTTGGCTTTTTGCTGTTGTGCTTTGGACATAACTTCATAATAAGCAACATAACCTTTCATTACATTTACATAATTAGCGTATTCAAAAAAGGTATTTTTGTCTGTTGTTAGAAACCCGCTGCCTGTTGAAGATATAATTTCTGACAACAACGCTCGATCATAAATGACGCTACCCTTTTGGTCCAAATCTGGAAAAACTTTGAGATAAAGAATTTTATTTTGCATCTGATGGACTTGGCCTAGGCGTTGCATAAAGGCATCTTGTTGTACATCTATCGTTCCCATTCCTTTTTCATAATCAGAAATTTTGCCAACAATTTTATCGTTGCGAATGAGACGATAACCTCCTGCATTTTGTAGTTGATCAATCGTTCCCGAAGAAAAATTGATAATGATAAGTTTCGTAACTAAGCTATTACTCAATAGGTAAATTTGTTTGATATCCTCTGTGTTCCAATTGGGCTTATATATAACTTGGGCAAGTTTGGCTTCCGCACTTCTTATTGCCTCCATCGCTAAATCTTTAGATTGCATTTCGCTTAAATCCGCTTTCAAATCATCTTTCATGCTCACTAAATAATCATGCTCCTTATGCCTTTCCGCTCTATATTCGAGGTAATACTCGGCCATGAAGCCTAAAAAGACTGCGAAGAAAAGCATTAAAAATTCTTGAACGTATTCTTTCCAGGATTTAGGGTGGTGCGAATGGTGGTGAACTTCCATGAGGGATGGGGTAGAGTTAAGGTTTCTAAATTGAAAATTAGTGAAAATATATGAGTTAGGAGAATAATTAGTAGATTCATCCTAAATCTAAAGCGTATGAGAAACTATATCAGTATTATCGCACTCGTTTCATTGTTAATGAGTTGTGCGAGTATTAAAGAAGGAGAAAGCTGGAAAATGCGATCGAAAGATAGGACAATTGGACTAACCTTGCTTTGGAATCTTCCTGAGTCGAAACTACGTGAAATGTTGCCAGCAAATCAGGTACCTCGAATCCAAAATGGGAAAGGTGTTTTGATGCTTTTTTTGTGTAGTACGGACAACTATTTTGTAGGGAAACATTCCTATAATCAATTAGGCATAGCGCATTTGATCATACCGCTGAAAGAGGCGATAACACTACCTGAGACGATTGGTTTGGAAAGTCAATCTATTATAAAAAGTTTAGAGCGGAAGGGTTTTGCTGTTCGATTTGGCGATGTACAACTTCAATTAAAAGAAGTAGGAGATCAGGTGAAGGTGGAAGGTTCGATTATCCTGGATAAAGGAGAAATGCACTTTTCTGGAATGGCGGAGAATAAAAAAGGAAATCTGGTTTCGCTAGAAAAAACTATTTTAGTTGGAAAGGACGAACAGAAAGACATTTTGAGTGGTCCTGAATTTTATAAACCCATAAATTTCAGCACTATTGAGGTGAAACAACAAGGTGAGAATTGGATTCAACAATATGCATTAACTACTCCTCCAGATCGCGTGTGGGTGAATGTCGATTTTGGGGTGGACTTTACGTATTTCAAAAAGCGGGAGTTGAAAAAATAGGTTTATTCTTTCACCTGTTTTTCAATTAATTGTATGGACTTATTCGCATAGAAATGCATCGAATCGAGAACAATGTTTGCGTGATCTAACAAGGTTGTTTTGTTTGCCAAAAGCACGCGAAGTTCTTTTACATCTTCTTTTTTGATCTCGTCAATCCCCATTTTGTAGGGCAGGTTTTTGGTCGGAATACGAGCTGCTTTCTCAAAAAGATCTGGGTTTACATAATGAACGACTTTGTAGTCGATGAAGCTAGATAGTGTGTTGACATCTGTTTTAAAAAGTTCAACTAATTCAGATAAATAGAAGTCGTATTTAGCTATTGCGTCTGCTAATTCTTTATTCTCTCGACGCGAAAAATACCCTTTGGCCTCAGCTTCTATTCTACTTTTGTTGCTGGAGGTGAACAAATAGGTGTGTGGCATTTCGACCATAAGGCGGTAGTACAATTGTTGTTCTATTTGACTCGCAGGAAGTTTAACTAAATTATTTAAACTATCACACACTTTGATTCTTCGTAAGTTAAAGTTTTTGTGAAAATTCATGTGGCTGATATCTTTTTGGAAATCATAGGCCACTGACTCCATAATCTCTTTTTTATTGGCATTTTCAGAAATACGTTCTCTTAAATTTTCAGCAAAAAAACCTAAAGTCACCGCCGCGAACAACATTAAAAATTCTTGAACGTATTCTTTCCAGGATTTAGGTTGGTGCGAATGGTGGTGTACTTCCATGGGGGATATGGTAGGGTTAAGGTTTCTTGAATTTATCAGTTTTAATTGGTTATGCCAAAGAAGGGTTGTGAAAGGCTAATGAAGTTATCAATTTCTTGATTAACTTAAATCCTTATTCTCTCATGTTTTTTTGTATGTTTGTCAAAATAAGTATTTGACCTATGACAACTTCAGCAATTAAAAAACAAGTAGATAATTATCTGCCTTTATTGCCTAAAGGTCAGCAATCATTAGTTTTAGAGGTTATTAAAAGTTTGTTTGAGGAAGTTAATTCATCTGATCGAATTGATAAAAACCAATACAATAAAGAAATTGATGAAGCTGTTGCAAGGATGGATGCAGGAGATTTTATTTCACATGGAGATGCTTTGGATGAATTATCCAAAATATAATGAATCCTAAATACACCGTTATTTGGGAAAGAAAGGCGTTAGAAGAATTTAAATCGATTCTAACCTATCTTAAAAATCAAAGTTTTAATGCTTCAAGAATAGTTAAATTCAGAATGCTCGATCGAGTTGAGTTACTGAAATCTAACCCAAGAATAGTGGAAGCAGATAAGCTAAAAAATGATCCTAATGTGAATTTTCACGCTTTTGTTGTTTTTAGTTATAGATTAACCTATCAAATTTTAGAGGAAGAAAAACTAATCAGAATTTTAAGGATTAGACATACGAGCAAAGAGCCGCTTAATTATTAATCCAACAACTGAATTCAAAGCAATTTGCAGAATCTGCAAATTGCTTTGAATTACTCCACACCCCCTTCACTCAGCGCCTTTCTTTGAATTTTTCTAATCGCTGCCTCGATCGATTTTTCGGGTTCTATGATATTGTATTTGCCCCAAAAATCTGGATCCCCTAAACTCTTCACCTTGTCAGACATGATGACGTTAGAACTTAGTTTTTGGGTGTCTGGGGTCTCATTTTTCTCTTGCTTTTTCCAGTCGGTCACCGCCATCTCGATGGAGGTGGTGTAGACGGTGTTGAAAATACGTTTGGCCCAATTCAATTTAAACGTCAAATCTGCGCGGGAATAGGCATAAATCCACTTGTCTTTTTGTTGTCTATAGTTAATCTGGTAGCGGACTTCAGTGGGGTAGATGTCTAGGCCTGCCGGTTTTTTGCGCGTGAACATAAGTCCGGCTTTGACTTTATTCTCGACATTCAGGGCGAAAGTGGCACTAACGACGGCTAAGCTCTTCGCATCAATGTATAATTTCCCGTAATAAAGGGGGGACTCGATGCCTTCCTTTTGTTTGAAAGCTAATACTAATACCTGCCTATCATTTATCTGGGTGTTTTCCTCTAGGTTGAAATCGTAGAGTTCGAATGCCTCGTTTGAAAAGATAAAGTCAGGATACTTCACTAAATCGATGTATAAGGCGGAGAATGGCCCACCTTGGAGTTTGAAATTGACCGTATCTAGTTTCGTGTAATCGGCATTTTTTCTGCCTTTGAACAAGCTGACTTGGTCTTGCGAACCTCCTAAGAAAGGTTGTTTTAATACGTTAATGATGGACTCGGAAAGGGAGACATAGGTGCGGCGTTTGCGAATGGTTTCGCGGTAGAAAGCCGTCATTTGGATGGGATCGTCGCCATAGTTTTGTAATCGATTTGCCAAAACCCCGGAATACACATTCTTCGCATCTCCGGCTTTCACCACCACTTCCTCCAGTAAGGTATTGCTAGGTTCTAAATACAAAACGTTCTTTTCTGGCTTTAAATCTTGGATGGAAACGACTTTGTTTTTGTAGCCTAGAAAGGAAATGAGGAGGGTTGCATTCTGATTTTCGGCTGGAACTTTGATGGAAAATTTACCCTCGCTGTTGCTGATGGTAGAAATGGAAGTTCCGGAAACAGTGATGCTCGCATAGATGAGTTCGTTTCTTGTTTTACTGTCTAAAATAGACCCTTTAAACTGCTTGAACGAACTGGAATCTGCCTTAGCATAGACAGAAAAACGCGCCTCGGAAGGCATTGAAGCAAAAATCAGGAAGAATAATCCCATTATTCCTCGCAAATAAAATTGTAGGTTAGGTTTCATTCGATTGTTATGATTAGATTGATGAATAAATCATTAACAAAGTAAAAAACAAAAGTGTTTAAAACTACAATTTTAGTGGTAATGTGATGAGAGGTAAATAATTGCCAAATAAGGTCAGGTGGTTGCTTCTGTATTACTAAACTAGTACTTTCAAACATAATTCAATTAACCCATGTGCGACATAAACGGCCCTTTCAAGTTGTGTACCTGCGAATCTGCTGTGGATAGGACGAAGCCGTATTGGGTGTTGCATCGGTATTTGCAAAGCAAGGAAGATATAGAAATAATGGGGATGTTCAGTGAACCAGATCCCTATACCATGATTTCGGAACAAAGTCTTAGGCGTAGATTGAATACAGTAAATGTATTTGATTTTGACTATGCGCCGGCGGAGGGGGATTATTTAGAATTTTTTTTGAATCCTTCGATAGAATACGATGAAGATGGCGAGGCGTTTGATGATGAGCCGTACCCGGAATTTTGTTTAGAGTTTCGAAAGGATAAGTGGCATTTGTAGCCACTTTTGAACAATACATTTTCGAGCATAAGCAGTCACAATCAGGAGAAATCATTGGGTCAAAATCCAAGCTAACTATCGCCTTCGAACAATTCAAGAAAAATGCAAGTGAAGAGCAGTTGCATAATTTTCGATACTTTAGCCATCAGCATATAGATCCGTCAGTGAAGCATTCAAAAAAGGGCTTGACGGATTACTTCAAAAACATCCTTTCTTTTCTACTCCTTTCCACCTTTCTCTTCTCCTGCGATCTTAAACCCATCGACTATTCGAAGAAAACAAGAAAGTCTTCTTTCTCAAGTGCCAGTACCACCCAAACGGGACAAAGAAGAAAAGCCCACGCCAGAATGGGAGTGAGCTCTTCTAAAAGGGCATTTAAGAATCGAATTAATTCCAGGAGTTATTATAATCGGAATAAGAATCGAAGGAAGTTGAGAAAAGGAGATTGAATCCTTAAAGCAACAATAGGGGTATCAGTGATAAAGCCACGCCTATCGCTGCGATTGTCCAATAGGTGTTCATGGTTTTCTTGGTGATTTTCAAGGTTTCGACCTTTACTTCCTCTTGCATTTGTGCTTTTCTGAATTCTGCATAGTCTTTCTCTTTTTGGTTAAAGTAAGCGAATCGCTGCAGGGTGAGGGGATAGGTGACTGGGAGAATCCAAGGATGGAAACTGAAAGCAAGGCGATCGTGAATAGTGATTTTTTCATTGTGTATATGTTGGTTGCCCATTGGCGAAATGGGGTGCCTCTTTGTGGATTTACCCTAAAGCCAATCGAAATAATCGCGTTATGATTATAGAATTTAACGGTTCATTTTACTTTTCGTTTGCCTTCGTTTTGAACTACCGAGGAAAACTCGGTAGTTGAAATTTCATATAGTTCCTCCTCAGAATTCGATTATCAGTTAGTTGATAATAAACCACAAAATCAACCATTACAGTCAGTAAATTTGTATTTACCTTAGCCACATGAAATCATTTGCACTTAAACTAAACGACAAACTCTTCATGAGTTTGAAAAAAATGCTAGTTAAAAATTCATCAGTTGTATATTTTTTGTCACAATTATTTAAAAAATTGTGACACTTTTAAGGCAAATTGCTATTTAATTATTTTATATTTGAGACATGATAGAATCTGTTACTCGTCTTATTGAATTGAAAATCAATAGATTTAAACCTGGGCAAGTGTTTTTGCCTTCTGATTTCAAGGAATTAGGTACTTCATCAGCTATTCGAAAAGCACTTTCGAGAGTTGTGGAGTCTGGGCGAGCGGAGAGAATGGGGCAGGGCATCTATGTAATACCTAAAAGTGACAAGGTTTTTGGAAAAGTGTTACCATCCATAGAGGAGTTGGCTGAGGCTTTGGCAAAAAAAGAACACGTTAAAATAAAGCCGTCCGGGCAATACGCTTTGAATAAAGTGGGGCTGTCTACTCAGGTGCCTATGCGATTAGTATTTTTGACAACAGGGAATTCAAAAAAAATTCAAATAGGTAAAAGTGCTATCCTATTCAAGGCTACTACGGCTAAAAAATTATCGATGAAAGGGGAAATTACTAGTTTGCTGTTTTTAGGGTTAGAAGAACTTGATTTGCAAAAAATTTCATCGACACAGTTGAGTCGGATACAGGAGCTTTTAAAGCAAGAAAGTCCTGAAATTTTAAAATTTAATTTGCGCCTATCTTCTTCCAAAGTGAGTGATTTTGTAGTTAAAAATCTTCTAAATTATGCAAGATGATTGGTTGGTTAAAAAATTTAGATGATGCTTCCAGGTTGACATCAATCAATGAAGCTTCTAGAATTTCAGGTATCTCAGCTAAGGCAATAGAAAAAGATTGGTGGGTTACACTTTCGTTAAAATTAGTGTTCAGTACGCCCTATGCCAGGTATTTTGCTTTTAAAGGAGGGACATCATTAAGTAAAGGTTGGCAGTTGATAGATCGGTTTTCAGAAGATATTGATATTTCCTTAAGTTCAGAAGCGGTTGGAATACCCTATATTGAAAAGCCTTCTAAAACCTTTGTAGAGCAATTAAGGAGAGCAGGATGTTCCTTTACTTCTCAAGAATTATTGGAAGCATTGAAAGTGGGGTTTCAAAATAGTGAAGTGCCTGAAAATCTTTATTCAATTGAGGCTGAACCCGTTCGTCCAGATATGCCTGATACGGACCCGCAAGCACTATATGTGAATTTCGTCTCACTTTTTGATCCGAATCCTTATTTGCCTGATCGCGTTAAAATCGAATTTAGTGTTCGTTCGCTTAAAGAACCAAGCCTTATGCGGAACATGAGCTCCTTACTAGTAACCCATTTCCCTAATGAAAATTATAAGGAAGAAAACTTTGACATACTTACTATTCAGCCACAGCGAACACTAATTGAAAAAATGTTGTTGTTGCATGAAGAATATAACCGTGACGAGAAATCAAAAATGCGTACCGAGCGAATGTCGCGTCATTATTATGATTTGTTTCAAATTAGTAGGCTAGATTTTTCTTCACAAACGCTTAGAGATATTGATTTTATCGAAGAAATAGTCGAGCATCGAATGTATTATTCGAGACTAAAGCGTTTTGATTACGGCACCCTTAAGCGGGGCAATATTTGTATTATCCCCACTGCCGATATATTAAAAGCATTGGAATTGGATTATGAAATAATGAGGGCGGAAATGATTTATGGTGATCCGCCCACATTCAGCGAAATAATCCAAGCGATGAAAGTGTTGCAAGATGAAATAAATACTAAATAATTATACTCCCCACCCCCCTACACCCCACCCAAACAACTCTCATAAAACTCCTCAAACTCCGCCGTATCCGCGAAGTAGCCCTCGTAGTTCTCCGCTTCAGCAGGGTTTAGTTCTTGGGCCTTTTTGAGGTCTTCGCATGCGCCTGCATAGTCCTTTAGTTTTGCTTTCACCGCTGTGCGGTAGAAATAAAACGTAGCTGAAGGGTCTAATGAAATGCTGGCAGATAGGTTCTCCAGCGCCTCTTCCCACTGAAATGCATTATATAAGGCGAAGCCTAAAAGGCCGTAATTGATGGCTCGGTATTCTTTTGTTTCGCCTTGCTTTTCCATCAATGTTACGATTCGTTTTCGCACGGCGGCCTCTTCATCGAACTGCGATAGTTCGGCTAGGCAGTCAGCCGCTCTGATCAGGAGGATGATGTCTTCTGGGTTAATGGCGATGGCTCTGGTGAAGTCGTTGAGTGCGGCTTCCACGGCCCCGTTGTGTAGTTTGATGTCGCCTCGGAATAGGAGCATTTCTGCGTCGAACCGTTTCGCGACAAAAAAACTATCTACCAGGACGGAGGCCACGTCGAATTTTTCCAAACGCAAAAGGCACCGGATTTTCGAAAAGAGGCTATAAGAATGATAGGGATCTACTTTTAGGGCCTCGTCATAGGCCTCGATGGCGAGCGCGTAGTTCTTTTCGTATTGGTGGGAGAGGGCTAGGTTATAGCGGAAGTTGATGTTAGTGGGGAGTAGGGTGATGGCTTGTTGGAGGTATTTTCTGGCCTCTTCGTATTTTTCTAGGACGAGGTAGTCGAAACCAATGGCTCCTAGGGTTTCTGCAGATGGGTCGTATTTTAAAACTTCCAGGTAATCTTTCACCGCTAGGTCGAATTTTTCTGTTTTTTCGTAGGTGATCGCGCGGTTACGCCAGGCTTTTACGTCTTTAGGGTTTAGTTTAATTGCCAAAGTCAAAGCAGCAATCGCCTCCCTATACCGACCGTTCTCAAAATGTGCAGCAGCTTTCAAACGATATGACTCAGCCGTCTGGGCAAACGCACTAAAAGACAGCAATGCTAAAAGGAGGAATTTTTTCATAAAGGCAATCTCAGCAAAGCCACTGACAAATAGGGTCAAACGCTATAAAATTTATTAAGCGGTAAAAAATCTGCAGAATCCAGTAAATCTCTGCCAAATAAAGTCAAACCCTTGCTAGTGAATCAATTAAAATAGTAAGTTTAGTATTCATTCATCGCTCTATGTTCAATCAGAATCGAATCCTGCGGGTTTTTAAGCTCATCACATTGCTGAAGACGTTCCCGGCAAAATCCATTAAGAGGCTGGCTGCTTCGTTAGAGATATCGGAGCGGAGTTGTTATCGCTACATGGATTTGTTATCAGAACTGGGGTTCGAGGTGTCCAAAGACGATCACAATAAATTCTTCTTACAAGCGGATCAGTTAGTGGATCCCTTCACGAAGGAGGAGTCTCATTTAATTCAGGAGGTATTAAGCGTATCAGTGAAGAATAATCCATTGGTGGCTTCTATTAAGGCCAAATTACCTACTCTCGAAGAATCTAATATCCTGGCTACTAACATCGTGCATGGGCATTTGGCCAAACTCGTAGCGCAAATAAACGAGGCGATAAAGGAGCAAAAGCA
>JBJTMW010000022.1:0-2598 GCA_046070715.1 Aquirufa sp.
GTTGCTTCCGTCATTCTCTACTCTAGAAATGTAGGATCGCTTTTTGTTTATTATTGTCCCTAATTGTTCCTGAGTCATTCTTTTTTGTTCTCTTGCCTGGCGTAAAAGAAGACCAATTTTGAAAGATTCAAAATCCCTCTCTAGGCCATCTCTACGCTCGGTTCCTATTTCGCCATAGACCGAGTCTTTTATTTTTTTCCACGATTTAGTTTCCATTTTTTTCTTCGTAATAAGTGCGCATTAAAATTTTAGCTTTTTCAATTTCAGTTCTAGGAGTTTTCTCTGTTTTTTTCATGAATCCATTCAAGAGAATGACTAGATTCCCTTCGTCGAAAAAACAAAATATCCGCCATATATTACTTCCTAATTGAACCCTCGCCTCATACAGCCCTTTCGTCCCCGAAATGTGTTTTAGGTAATTCGATGGAACTTTATCCATCGTTTCCAGGAGACTGATTATTTTATGGATTTTATTCTGGGTTCGTATATCTAATCCCAAAAGAAAATCTTCAAAATGGTTTTTATAAGCAATTATCCGTCGGATTGATTCCATCTGAAATTGTAACTTTAAAGTTACGTTTAAATTTTGTATTTCCAAATGTCCACAGATTTCCTCCGCTATCTGAACAGCTTCTTGGTAAAAATAAAATAACTAAAAAAATAGTTACAAATATTTTGTAACTAAAAATTTAGTTATACATTTGCCTCAACGAAACGTAAAACGAAACGTAAAACGAAACGCATTCGAAAACATGAAAAAACTAACACAAGCAGAGGAGCAGGTCATGCAGGTCATTTGGAATTTGCCGGAGGGCGGATTCCTAAAGGACATCATTGAACTGTTGCCGGAGCCGAAGCCACACTCGAATACGGTGGCGACGCTGTTGAAGATTTTAGTGGAGAAGGATTTTGTCCAAATCACTAATCCGAATCGAAACAACTTGTATTCCGCGAAAGTCTCAAAGCGCGATTATTCGGGCCAACGAATGGCCGGTTTAACGGAATCCTTTTTCGACGGATCTTACACGAATGTCGTGTCCTATTTAGTGGACAAAAAGCAGATGTCGATCGAAGATTTAGAACTCTTATTACAAAACTTAAAATCCAAAGGCGATGAATAAGACGGAACTATTTATTTACCTGCTGAAATCGATGATATATTCAGGGATTTTCTTTGGCTATTATACGCTATTCTTGAAGAACACGATTTATCATGCCTACAATCGCTTTTATTTGTTAGCGGCGATGGCCTTGAGTTTAACGATACCTTTCTTTAAACTTTCGATGTTTAGCGTTTCGGAGGAACAGGCCGCGGGGGCAAAGCAGGTGCTGATCTATTTATCTCAGCTTCCCGCAGCTCCAGTACCGCAGGAAAATATCGCCTGGGAAATCCTTGTCATTACCACCATTAGCAGTGTATTTGTGTGTTATTTGGCTTATTCGATCTATCGAATTTTCCGATTGAAAGCAATGAATAATAAAACCCAGATGGGCGAATTTACTTTCATCGAAACAGATTTAGAGGAGGCGCCGTTCTCGTTTTTTTCGAACCTTTTTTGGAAAAAATCGATCTCTATCGAAGAGGAAAGCGGTCGAAAAATATTGCAACACGAGATTGCTCACATACGGGAGAGACACTCGTGGGATCGCCTGTTCTCTCAACTAATTTGTTCCGTTTTTTGGATGAACCCTTTCAACTGGATCATTCAAAAAGAGTTGCAAAACATTCACGAATTTATTGCTGACCGAGATGCGGTGGGCAGCGGAGAGGTGGATGCTTTTGCCAAAATGCTTTTGCAAACCTATTACGGTAATCATTTTTTAAATCCGAGTCATTCATTCTATTATTCATCCATTAAACGAAGAATCATCATGTTAACAACTTCCAAAACCCCAAAATACGCCTACTTCAGAAAGGTGGCCGTATTGCCAATGCTGGCCTTTATTTTGGCCCTATTCTCTATACAGTTAAGCGCCCAAGAAACCAAAGCGAAGAAAGCTAAGGCACAATCGACAGCTGCTAAAGAACAAAAAAGAGCCTTAATTGATCAGCAAAAAGCTTTATTAGATCAAAAACAGGCTTCGCTCGAACAACAGCGTGCAGCTTTAGATCAAAAATTGGCGGAAACACAATACACGATCACGATGCGCCCTGATTCCACCACTTTTTCAGACCCTAAAACAGGCAAAAAAGTGTTTTCTGTAGCCACCCGTGACATGCCACCTCCGCCGCCACCCGCTGGTGCGCCAGGTGCTCCTACACCACCCATGCCACCCGCGACACCTGAATCCATTTCTATTTCAAAATTGAATGGGAATATCGACTCAAGCTCCATCGTCATCAAAGGAATGCGCGATGGGAAAGAAATAACTGTGACTGTCAAAGGATCGAACAAAAACATTGCTCCTACTGATCAAGCAAGAGTTGTTTTGAAGCCCTCTTCAGGAGATAAAATCAAACCTCTCATCGTCATCGACGGAGTCATTACATCCGATATAAATTTGAATGATCTGAACCCGACTACCATCAAATCGATGAATGTCTTAAAAGGTGAAAATGCTACAACAAAATATGCTGAAAAAGGGGCGAATGGCGTG
>JBJTMW010000023.1:0-2669 GCA_046070715.1 Aquirufa sp.
GCCGTATTACCAGAGAAAAACAGCCGAAAGGTTCCTACCATTTTTGATTACCATACGCACATCTCAGAAAATTCGCTTTACCATACCATTCCCACGTATCCGGTCTATGTGGCGTTATTGATGTTACGCTACATCGATAAGCAGGGTGGACTAGCTGAAATGCAACGATTGAGTCAGGAAAAATCAGCCTTGATTTACAATGAAATCAACCGAAATCCCCTGCTTCAAGGCATTGTGGCTACGGAAGATCGCTCGGTGATGAACGCTTGTTTTACAAGTCAATCGCCAGAGATGGATCAAAAGATTAACCTCTTTTTAGAACAAAATGACATCGTGGGAATTAAAGGTTTTCCTACCAAAGGAGGATTTAGAGCCTCCATTTATAACGGCCAACCGCTTGCCAGCGTGGCTCATTTAGTCGATTTATTGCAAAATTTACCCCTATGAAAATAATCATTGCCGGAGGAGGAATTGGAGGTTTAGTGACAGCGATGCGTTTGCATCAAGCCGGGTTTGAGGTAAAAGTTTTTGAATCCGTGGAGGAGGTAAAACCACTTGGAGTGGGAATCAATTTGCTACCTCATGCTGTACGTGTGTTGACAAATATTGGTTTGTTGCCTAAAGTCTCAGAAATAGCGGTAGAGACGAAGGAATTAATCTATGCGAACCGTTTTGGGCAGTTTTTCTGGTCAGAACCGCGGGGGAAATTCGCGGGATACCGCTGGCCACAATTCTCGATTCATAGAGGGAAATTCCAGGTGATGCTTTGGGAAGAAACACTGAAAACAATAGGCGCGGAGAACTTAAAAACGAATTGCCATCTGCAATCCTTCGAGGAAAAAGGGGACAAAATCACGGCAACGTTTATCAACAAGGAAACGGGGGCAGTGGTGGCCCAAGAAGAGGGGGACATCTTAATAGGTGCAGATGGAATCAATTCCGTTTTACGTCAAAAATTATACCCTAATGAGGGCGGAGTCGTCTTTTCTGGCAACATCTTGTACCGCGGAACGGCCTTAATGAAGCCCTATAAAACAGGGTCTTCGATGGCAATGATTGGTTCCATGAAACAAAAAATGGTGATCTACCCAATAGGCGAACCAGACGAAAATGGGAACCAGGTCATCAACTGGGTGGCGAACGTTCGCGAGCCAGAAGGGGCAAACATTACTGTGCGCGATTGGAATCGCAAAGTAGAAAAAGGTCCCTTATTAGCGCTCTATAAAGACTGGGAATTTGACTGGATTAATGTGCCAGAGATGATTGAAAAGACCGATGGGGGCATCTTCGAATTCCCGATGTCAGACCGGAATCCATTGGACAAATGGTCTTTCTCACGCGTCACTTTATTAGGCGATGCGGCACATCCGATGTACCCGATTGGGTCGAATGGGGCATCGCAGGCGATTTTGGATGCGGATGCTTTGGCATTAGCATTACTTGCAGAAAAAGATGTTATTCAAGCGCTCGTTAATTACGACAAAGAACGTGTACCGGCCACTGCAAAAGTGGTCTTGCAAAACCGCCAAAAAGGGCCCGATTTCATTATGGATCTTATGGAGGAGCGTTTCCCTGCTGGATTTAGCGAAGATGAAATTCCGCACGAAGAACTAGCACAAGTTATGAATCAATATAAACAAGTAGCCGGTTTTGACATCCAAAGCCTGAACGCAAAAACCTAATACGATGAAAAGACGTCACTTTATTGCCTCTGCGGGCTTACTAGCAAGCACAGGTACAACTGCCAAAGCAGCGGCAAAAAAACCTTTATTACACCACGTTTTTTTCTGGCTAAATAATCCGAATTCTGAAGAAGATAAGCAGCAATTAATCAAAGGCTTGAAGGCACTGAAAGGCATTCCAACTATCAAGGAAATTCACATCGGAACTTTAGCTTCTACCGAAAAACGCGAGGTGGTGGACACGAGCTGGGATGTGTCAGAGTTGATGTTTTTTGATGATGAAGCAGGCCAAAAAGTCTACCAGGATCACCCCATTCACGTCGATTTCGTGAAAAATCATGCACACTTGTGGAAGAAGGTAATTGTGTATGATTCGGTGGATGCGTAGATGAAAGTACATATTCTAAATGGGGATTGCCTGCAATCTACTTTACAGGCTAAAAACGCAATTATTATGCGAGAAATGCTCATAGAGGGGCCGCTTAAAGCGGATTCCTTGGAAGCATTTTTTTACCAAAGAGCTGACTATTTAGAAAAAACCTATGCTATTCCGACGGAAGAATACAACAAAAAAACGGTTACAGAATTCGAAAAAATGCAGCAAATTCCAGACCATTCGGAGGTCTATCTTTGGTTCGATTATGACTTATTTTGTTTCGTAAATCTGCTGTTTGTTATTCAATTATTGGGTCAAAATAAAACCCTACAACTCTTTCTTGTTCGGCCACTTCGCGAGCCAAGGTTTCGGATTTGGCGAGGATTCGATGGGCATAGTCAGGCGGATCTACAGCGGGCTTTATCACAACGAAAAAAGATTGGAACAAGGGATTTGCACTTTATGAATTCCCTTTGGAATCGACTAGGAAAAAAGATCAGACTCCCTGATCACGTATTAGTACCTTTTCTATCAAAACACCTGAGTGATTACGGTGGTTGGCAAAATTCATCGGTGGTGAGAGCCCGATGGGGCTTAACGGGGGAACAAGC
>JBJTMW010000024.1:0-19905 GCA_046070715.1 Aquirufa sp.
TAAGGCCCGCTCACAGATTCCAATCCAACGCATGCAGTGGTGAATTCGACCTGGCCCTAAACGAACCTGCGCTAAGGTAAATCCAGATCCTTCCGTCCCAATCAAATGAGACACCGGCACCCGGCAATTCACAAACTCCACCTCACTGTGTGACAGGTAGTCTTCGCCTTCATCACCCATGATGGGAATATTACGAATCATCCGGTATCCAGGATTATCCAAAGGAACCACAATCATACTTGCCCGCTCATACTTATTTTCAGCCGAGGGATTCGTCACCGCCATCACAATCGTGAAGTAAGCCCCATCCGCTGAGGAGGTAAACCATTTGTGACCATTGATGACATATTCGTCTCCCTCACGTACAGCCGTGGTTGACATATGCACCGGATTACTTCCCGCATGCTCCGGCTCCGTCATCGCGAAACAAGACCGAATCTCACCTCGCTCTAATGGCCGCAAATAGGTCTCTTGTAAATAGGGTGAAGCAAATTGATGCATCAGCTCCATATTCCCTATATCAGGTGCATTACAATTAAAAACATAATGCCCCAATGGACTCGTCCCTAATACTTCAGAGATCGAAGCAAATTCCACCAGACTCAATCCTAATCCTCCATGAGAAACGGGCAGGTGAGGGGCGAACAAGCCTTCTTCTTTTGCTTTAGTGCGAAGTGCTTGCAGTGCGGGTAAATGAGCTTTGAAAGAGCCATAAATGGCCCCTTGCTCTAAAGGAATAATGTATTTCTCGAGGAATACTCTATAACGAGGTACAAGTTCGAGTGCTTTATCTGAAACAAACATAATTAAATAGTTAAACCGCCATCAGCGGTAATGACTGCTCCGGTGGTGTAAGACGCTCCTGGTGAGGCAAGGTATAAAGCGGTAGCTCCGATTTCCTCCGGCGTGCCTATGCGTTTAATGGGTAGTTGACGCAGGGTATGTTGAAGTATTTTATCGTTGGACCAAAGCGCCTCCGAAAACTTCGTCTTGATCAAGCCCGGACAAATCGCATTGACGCGGATATTGAAGTCGCCCCATTCTTTGGCAAAAGCCTTCGTCATCGAAATAAGCGCCGCCTTACTCACGCTATAAATCCCTAAACCGGGTTCCGGAGAAATACCGCCCACGGAGCTAATGTTAATCACGGACGCGTTAGCAGATTTCTGAAGATGTGGTAAACAGAGGCGCATTAACTCAAACGGAGCCTTCAGGTTCACGTTCATAATCTTATCGAAAGCATCCAGCGTTGTATCGTGTATAGGGCCAAAAGTCGGATTAGTCGCCGCATTATTCACGAGAATGTCGATTTGACCGTATTTGGCAATCGTCTCTGAAACTAATGACGCTAATTGATCCATCTTACCCACATGGCACGCAATACCCGTCGCCTCATATCCTTTGTCTCGTAATTCCTGGGCTAACTGATCTAACGTAGGCTGGTCCCTACTACTGATAACCACCTTCGCCCCAGCCTCCGCAAAAAACTCCGCAATACTGAATCCGATTCCCTTGCTAGCGCCCGTAATGAGCGCTACTTGATTCTTCAATGAAAATGCCTGCATATTCTACCTATTTTTAAACAATTTAAAGAAATAATATGGTAATTTACGCTATCAATACTTGAAAAAACACCGCATGAAGCAAGTCGTATTTTACGAAACTGGATTACCCGAAAATGTTCTTCAATTAGAGGAAATCGAAAAACCCACGCCAGCAATAGGTGAAGCGCTCATTCGCATCACGGCTCGTAACATCAATCCATCCGATATGATGTTTGTGAGAGGGTTGTATGGAATCACGCCTCAATTACCGAGCAGTGCGGGATTTGAAGCCGCTGGCGTGGTGGAAGAATCCGCTAAGTTTCCGAAAGGCACACGCGTCATTTTTACCTCGGTGGGTACCTGGAAAGAATATACTTGCGTTTCGGATGCTGGTTTGATACCTATTCCGGAGGGAATGTCGGATGAGGTGGCCTGCCAGGCCTTTGTGAATCCGGTGACCGCTTATGGGATGTTAGAGACATCTGGACTTCAGAAAGGGGGAAGTTTATTGATTACTGCCGGTGCTTCAGCCTGGGGGAAGGTTGTTATTCAATTAGCTGCGATGCGCGGTATACATGTCATCGCTACCGTGAGGCAAGCGGATCAAAAGCAAAACTTATTGGATTTAGGGGCCACCGCAGTTATTGATGTGGCAACGGAAAGCTTGACGAAGAAAGTAAAGGAGATATTCCCAGAGGGCATTGATTACGTGTTTGATGCGGTAGGAGGGGATCAGGGGTCCAAAGCCTTGAATTGCCTCAAAACTGGCGGAAAGATGCTCGTGTTTGGCCTATTGAGTCAAGAACCCATTCCCCTTAATTCAGGTCTTTTAATCTTTAAAAAACTAAGTGTGGAAGGCTGGTGGCTGAGTTCTTGGTGGGCAGAATTAGGATTTGAGGGAATCCAAAAAGCCATCAAAGAAGTTTTCTCGCTGCTATTAAGCCAAGAAGTGACCTTAGACATTCAGGCGACCTATCCTTTGGCACAATTCAAAGAAGCCATTGAAGCTTATCAAAAACCAGGAAGAACGGGAAAAATACTATTGATGTAGCGAATCTGACTCCGCCGGCTGGTCATCAGGTTCGTGGGTATGTCTACCATCGGTAGGAATTCCATCCCCAATTACCTCGTAAGAAAGTTGATCACCCGCGCGCGTCACCTCGAGATTGTATAAGAAAGTACCTTCTGGTTCCTTCGTTTTCAATACACCCGTATAGAGGGAATCACTCTTTTGAACCAGAGAAACGTCCAAGACATGCACACCCGTAACATGCTCTTTTTGAAGATTTTGCAACCATAAATCGCGCACCTCGGCTTCGATTTCAGCAGATGATTTTTCACAAGAAATAAGGGCGAACACGGTGGCTAATGCCAGTAGAAATACTCTAATCATGGTGCAAAAATGGGCATTTTTCCCGAAAAAAGGAAAAAGAAATTGCTACATTTGACACATGATTGATTTACTGGATTTTTCTCAGGCAAGTATCATCTGTGGGCTACTTACAGTTTACGTCTTGTTATTAAAGAAAAATGCATTAAGATCGTTCTCCGATTATATCCTGGCTGCATTTATATTAAGTCAAATCTGGGCTGCCATTTTATATTTACTTATCTACACAGGAAAAATCGTCTCCGTTGCTTTTTTGTATCGAACTGCAGCTCCCATTACATTTTTGATTCCCCCTCTTGGCTATTTATATGTTAGGACTGTTTTATACAATGAACAGAAATTTAAGCGGATTGACATGCTCCATCTTATCCCGTTTGTTTTCTTTATTATCAACTATTTACCCTTTTACTTCAGTCCCAATGACTACAAATTAGCTATCATTACGAAATCAATTCGCGCAAGAACTTTTGCCGTTGAAAAACAGCTAGGAATTTTTCCGGAAACGGTATTTTACATTTTCCGTCCTATTCAGTCGATCTTTTATTTACTATTTCAATGGATACTACTTTTTGAGTACAAGAAAGCAAACCCCATTAAAATGATCCAAGACCAAATCAAATTGGTTATTCAATGGCTGCGCGTTTTTACATTTGCGAATGCATTAATCATTCTAGGCTACGTCATTACAATACCCATTTATTTCTTACTGAAAGAGAAATTTGATTCTAAAGTGGTTCACATCATCCCTGAAATCATTTTAGGGATAGGATTCTTTAGCATTTGCTGTTATTTGTTGATATACCCGCAGGCCTTAAATGGATTGCCTTTTGTTAAGTACAAAGAAACTCAATCTAATTTGATCGAAAACGAAACAGATAAGGTCCCATTCATCTACGATGATTACTCGAATGAGATTAAGTCGATTGAAAATTATTTTAAACAAACAAAAGCCTACCTACAGCCTAATCTTAGCATTAGTCAAGTCGCTGTCGAAGCTAAAATCCCTAACCGAGACCTTTCTTATATCATCAATAATTATTACCAAAAGCGTTTTAATGACTATTTAAATGAAATGCGGCTAGAGCATTTTTTGTCCAAAGTAGATACACAGACTCTCGATAATTATACAATTGAAGCCATTGCTTTGGAATCTGGATTTTCTTCCAAAAGCTCCTTTTACAGAGCTTTCAATCGATTTTATGCTTGTACACCATCTGCCTATTTTGAAAATCGTTTTTCACAGTAAATATTCGATTTTGTTTCAAATTCAGAACTTGGGACTGATCTAATTCACCTCTCACTCCTAGTCCTAGTCATTCATCGTACTTTTAGAACACTTGTTCTAACATTACATGAATCGTATTTTTCTAATCATTACACTTCTGAACGCTTTTTGCGGTTCTGCTCAAAGCATCAGCCCCTCAACGATCAACGTAGGTGGCGGCTTAACTACAACGCTGGATTATAGCATAGGAGAATCTACCTCAATCAACTATTTACAAAGTACGAACCAAATCAGCTTAAGTTCCGGATTACTTCAATCCTACACCCCTTTAATAACAGGCATCGTAAATCAGGTTTTAGAAGAAGGAGAGGCGTTCGTTCTTTCTCCTAATCCTGCCACCAATTATGTTCAACTGAAAGGGGCTTTGTCTAAACCAGGTTTTGTCGAACTCCACCTAATTGATCTGCAAGGTCGCATTCTGGAATATTACCCAAGCACTTATTATATCAATTACTTTGAAAAAGAAATTAACACCTCCCATTTACAGGTTGGCACTTATTTCCTTCGACTCATTTATTCGTCATCTGACAGCATTCATCAAGCTCTATCTTTCAAATTCAGTAAAATAAACTAATGAAAAAATTACTAACGTTCCTCTTCTTAATTGTTTCTATCTCTGCCTTTTGCCAAAACAGTGGCATCAACTTCCAAGGCGTAGGTCGAAACTCCACTGGTGCAGTTTTAGCCAATCAAAAAATCAGCCTCCGCTTCTACGTAATCCAAGGCTCTGAAACAGGTTCTGTGGAATACGTGGAATCAAAAGAAGTCACCACGAACGCCCAAGGCATATTCTCAGTGGTAATCGGAGATGGAACCCAAATCTCAAAAACGGGAAACTTCACGGACATCAATTGGAAAATCAATCCTAAATTCTTGAAAGTTGAAATGGACCCCGCGGGAGGAACCAGTTTCGCAGCCATGGGTACCACCCGATTACAAAGTGTCCCTTATGCTTATTATGCAAACGGCGTAAATGCGGAAAACGTAGATGGCGTTCTATCAGCCTCAAAAGGAGGAACAGGAGTGGCCTCCATTGCAGCTTTAAAAACAGCTCTAGGCGTAGATCAAATCAATAATACCAGCGATTTAGCGAAACCGATTAGTACGGCGACTCAGGCGGCTTTGGATTTAAAAGTAGATAAAGTAAATGGCAAGCAGCTATCCACAAATGACTTTTCAACTTCAGAAAAAAATAAACTTGCCGCAATAAGTGGCACTAACACAGGAGATCAAGATTTAAGTGGATTGGTCACAGCAAGTCAATTAAATACAAAAGCCAATGCTTCAGATTTAGCACTCAAAGCGCCGATTGATTCTCCTACATTTACAGGAACTGTTTCGGGCATTACTAAAGCGATGGTGGGGCTTTCGAATGTGGAAAATACAGCTGATTTAGCAAAGCCAATTAGTACTGCTACGCAGGCAGCTCTAGATACAAAAGTTTCAACGACAACATTTTCTTCTACGATAGCTACGAAAGCAAATACATCAGATTTATCGCAATTAGCACCTCTTTACTCACCTTCATTTTCCGGCGTTGTTTCAGGAATTACTAAAGCCATGGTGGGACTCTCCAATGCAGAAAATACAGCAGATTTAGCGAAACCAATTAGTACTGCTACGCAGGCTGCACTAGATACAAAGGTTTCAACTGCCATTTTTACATCCACCTTTTCAACTAAAGAAAACATCGCGAACAAGTCAACTGCCTCGGACTTAGGAGGAAATACGCCAAGCGATATTTTATATCCAACTCAAAAAGCAGTGAAAGAATATTTCACAGCAAATGCCGCATCCGGTGGAATCGCTGATGGGGGAGTGACAAGTATCAAAATTGCAAATGGGGCTGTAACAAATGAAAAAATGGCCAACAGCGCTGTTGCTTTACTCTCAGGTACAAATACTGGAGATGAAACGGAAGCGAGTATCAAATCTAAGCTGGGTGTCAGTCGTTTTTTTAGTGGTAATTTTAATGATTTGACGAATAGGCCTGTAATTCCAGTTCTAGGTGACTTCTCTTTTGAAAATAACATTTTGAGGGGCAATGCAAATCAAGTAGACATTTCAACTGATGAAAATTCAGACGGAATCTACTTATTCCCATTTGGGTCTGATGGTTTTGGCTCTGATGTAGGAAAAATAGATATCGAGAATTCAGGAGTGAAAATTTGGAGTAAATACGATCTAAATAATGGGATTAAATGGGATTTTGCCCCCAATGGAAACCTCACATTACCAACGGGAGGGGACATATTGGATGTAAATGGAAATTCAGTGCTAAACCCCGAAAATCCATATTTTTCAATAACTCCAAATTCAATAATAACTAAAACTAATCCTTTAACACAAAATCAAAATACAGACCCTCTTATTATTGGAAACGATAATGCTAAATTGAAAATAAAAGCTTGGTCTGAAAATGACTCCCACACGACTCTCAGTAATGCAATTCCAGAAAGTACGATTACAACGTATTCCTCTGGAAATGGTTCTACCAGAATGCTATGGGAAGATTTATATGATGTAAATAAATACTCAAGAATTCAGGTTTCTGAAAGTGGAATTTATCTAAAATTAGAAGACCCCAATAACAATGAATTTGATAGGTGGCAGTTTAATCGTGATGGAGATATAGAATTACCTGAAAATGGGACCATTATTTTTAATGATGGTAATAACCAAGTGCCACTTTCTAGTATTCTTCCTTTGCCCAGTTATAATGAAGGATATGTTCTAACCGAAGATGGAAATGGGAATGCTAATTGGCAAGACAAAAACACGTTTAATTACCTTGAAGTAAATAGTGATGGATATAATCCTGGTATATTTTTGCAGCAAAACAACCCTTTTGCTCCTACCTGGCTTAGAGTAGGGAATTGGGGTGGTGGGGCTGAATATGGCATAGTAGGAGCAAATGATCAATTTTTTGCTGGAACAACTCAAGGGGATATTGCCTTAAAAGCCTTTTCTTCATCAAATGACAAGAAAATGTTTATTGGAGCTACTTTTGCTGGGCAAGCTAATTTAGTCTTATCACCTGATGGTACTATCATTGCAAATGGAAAAGTAAATGTACCTGAATTAAATATTGGCAGCTCCTCATCAATATCCTCTGCTGCAATGGCAATTAATTCCACCTCAAAAGGATTTTTACCTCCAAGAATGTCAGAAAATGAAAGAAATGCAATTAGTTCTCCAGTCGAGGGCCTAATTGTTTGGTGTAACAATTGTGGTGCATCAGGAAGTGGTGAACTTCAAGTTTTTAGAGGTAATTCATGGACAAGTTTGAGTGGGGGATCTGGTCAAAATACAACCTATGCTGCTGGAAATGGATTGACTTTAACGGGAACTACTTTTAGTATTGGAACTGGCGCCATAACAAGTACGGCCATTGCAGATGGTTCAATCACTGATAATGACATTAACTCCACAGCCGCTATAAATTATTCGAAATTGAATTTATCAGGTTCAATTGTATCAAGTGATATTTCAAGTTCTGCCGCTATAAATTATTCAAAATTAAATTTATCGAATTCAATTTTGAGTAGTGATTTAACAAACGCCTCCATTACAAGTAATAAACTTGCAGATGCATCGGTAACTAATGCAAAGATATCTGGTCCCATTTCAGTTGCCAATGGGGGGACAGGAACAAGCACACTTACGCAAAATAATATCCTTCTAGGCAATGGTTCTGGAGCATTACAATTTATAGCACCAGGTGCTTCTGGTAATATATTGAAATCAAATGGCACAACTTGGGTTTCTGATGTACCATCATCAAGTGCTGTTTCTTTAGATAATTTAACAGATGCCAGAAGTCAAGGAATGAATTTCACAAACAGTTTACTTATCGGACATAAAGACTTACCCAATTTTATAAGAAGTGAAGGAACAACTGCCTTTGGAATAGGTGTGTTACAAAACCTCAATAATGGTTCTTATAACACGGCGATAGGGCACAATTCCATGAAATTAATTCATCAAGGTTATGAAAATGTGGCATTAGGAGCATTTAGTTTATATTCCGTATATTCTGGAAATTATAATACCGGCATTGGTAATTCTGCACTTTACAACAATACGAAGGATTTAAATGTAGCAGTAGGATATCAAACAATGTATTCTAATACGCTGGGATCGAATAATTCAGCTATTGGAGCAATGGCACTTTACAGTAATACTACGGGCATACGAAATACAGCTAATGGAGCGTATTCACTGTTTTCCTCAAATGGAGACCTCAATACTGCCTCTGGCTTTTATTCATTGAATATGAATACATCTGGAAGCTATAATTCTGCTTTTGGAAGCGAAGCATTAGGAGGAAACTCAACTGGCTCTTACAACACAGCAATGGGTTATAATGCCGGAAGATATATATATACCGGTTCAAATAACACAGTAATTGGCTATGATGCACAAGCTTCCAACAATTCAGTAAGTAATCAAATAACGTTAGGGAATGGAAGCATTACTTCTTTAAGAGCTATGGTCACCTCCATTACAGCACTTTCCGACCGAAGGGACAAAACCAATATTCAGACAATATCTGAAGGAATAGATTTCATTAAGCAATTAAAACCCGTAACATTCACCTGGAATACCCGAGATAAGGCAAAAGTAGGAATAAAAGCTGCAGGATTTATTGCACAGGATTTATTAGCACTCCAAAAAAGCTCAGAAATTGGGGATAATTTAGATTTAGTGAGTGAAGACAATCCTGAAAAACTAGAGGCAAGGTACAACAACCTGTTACCCGTAATGGTAAAAGCAATCCAAGATCAACAAACTATCATTGAACAGCTAAAAAAGGAATTATATGAATTAAAGCAATTGATTCAAAACAAATAACCTAAAACCTCAACCCATCATCCTTACCCGTCGAGAAAGCCTTCAAGTAATCGATTTTGCGCACCTGGCCGGCGATGTAATTGATCCCTTGCAACAAGTGATTCAAATACGTCGGTTCTTGGTAGTTTTCTTTCGCGTGGCCTAGGGTCGTGACCCAGATGTGCCCCCCTTGGAAGTGTTGGGTCCAAACCGCTGGGAAATAGTCGCCGTAAACGCCTTTATGTTTGGTGATCAGGTCTTTTTGGGACGGGTCTAAGGTGTTTACGTCGTGCATCATCAAGGTTTGGATGCCTGGGTAGAGTTCAAAGCCAAAATAGCATTCGTCTTCTTTCGTCCATTTTAAAGGGACTCCTTTCAAGGATGGGTGGGAGGGTGCGATGTTGATGACCGAAAAGGGTTGGAATTTCGCGTGCCAAGAGAAAGTTTCGCCTACCATCGATTTGAACCAGCTCCATTTGCGTTCTGTGCCCGTTACTGAGTGCACTCCCACGAAACCGCCACCTGCTTCGATGTAGCGGCGGAAAGCGACGCGCTGGGCATCTGTGTCGAATACGTCGTTGTTTGTGGAGGTGAAGATGATGACTTTGTATTTGGCCAAATTCTGTTCTTCAAACACCACCGGATCAGCAGAAACATCTACTTTAAAGTGATTTTCTGTGCCTAATTTTTGGACCGCAGCCACGGCTGAGGGAATGTTATCGTGCACATAGCCCGGGCCATTTTTTGTGTAGACCAAAACCGAAAAAGAAGTCTTTTGCGCGAATGATGCGAAAGATACCAAAGCAAAAAATAGAAATAATGTCGTTAATCTCATTTTACGCCGTATTTATCAATTAAATAGATGATGGCCGCCATGTTCACAGCGCCTAAATGTAATTCTCTTTTGTTTACGTTTTCAAAAACGTCTGTTTTCGCGTGGTGTAGATCGAAATAGCGTTGGCTATCTGGAATTAATCCCGCTAAGATGGTGGCTTTATTTACGCCTAACATGGGTCCAATATCCGTACCGCCACCGCCTGAGGTAATTTCAGAACTATAGGGTTTCAATAGGGGATTCCAGGTTTGAAATCTAGCTAATTGAGTAGGAGAGGCCGTCATTCCGATCGAGCGAGGGGTGAAGCCGCCCTCGTCGCTTTCGAGAACGAAGATGTGGTTCTCTTTGTTGATTTTGGCTTGGTTTGCGTATTCGTTTCCGCCGCGAACGCCATTTTCTTCGTTTGCGAATAGGACGAAACGAATCGTACGTTTTGGTTTGTAGTTTACAGCTTTCATGACGCGCAACACTTCCATGGTTTGGACGATACCTGCCCCGTCGTCGTGTGCTCCTTCGTTCACGTCCCAGCTATCTAAGTGACCACCCAAGGTGATGAATTCATTTGGGAATTCGGATCCGCGGATTTCAGCGACCACGTTGTTTTCATCCGCGTCTGGAAGGAAGAAACCGTAAGTTTGTAGCTGGGCTTTGATGGTTCCTTTTTTGGCCAAAGCATACAATAGCTGAGCATCATCCGGACCCAAAGCAACCGCCGGAATCTTCGGATACGCCTCATCGTAACTCATACTGCCCGTGTGTGGCATATTATCCGGCGCCGTACTCAACGAGTGAATCATCACCGCCACTGCACCATATTTCGCGGCTCTACTCGCTCCAGAGCGACGAAAAGCACCACTCTCACCATAGGCCTTAAACGTCTGAATCTTCGTAGGGTCAAAAACACTGTGGTAATACACAATCTTTCCTTTCACCTCGTCTTTGCGTTTCTCTAATTCCTCGAAACTAGCCACTGCGACCACATCTGCCTCGATTAACCCATTCGATCCTAGTGAATTTCCTAAGGCCAAAGCCGCCAATGGCTGCATCCTCGCCTCTCCATTCACCCCCGTAATTGCCACAAAATCATTCCCACCACGCTTCCAATTGGGCGTTTTAACAGGCTGCAAAAACACCTTATCAGCTCCAATCGCCTCTAAACTTCTCTTTCCCCAAATCACCGCATTTTGTTGCTGCGGCGAACCGGCTAATCGCCCACCGATCTTTTTAGTCAACTCATACAATAAGTCATAGGCCTTCCCGTTTGTCATAATCTCGTCTGACATCTTCTTGATGAAAAGACTATCGACATTGGATTGTGCGGTAGAAAAGAAAGGGAGAAGTAAAAGAGGTAGGAATCGTAATTTCATAGTCATTTAATAAATAGTTGGTTTAAAGATAGGGATATTTCGGTAAATTTAGTCACTAGTCACTAGTCGCTAGTCGCTAGTCACTAGTCACTAGTCGCTAGTCACTAGTCGCTTGTCCAGAGGAAATGAGTCCGGATGGAATATTTACCATTCACCATTTACCATTAACCATTATCTACACTCTATTATCTATAATCTCAATAATGATGAAAAAACTACTCATACTATTAACCCTATGTTCGCTAAACGCTCCAGCCCAAACCTTCCAAGGCCTTCTCAAAAAAGCCAACGAAATCGCCTCAGGTGCACAAAAAACAGGTTTAAGTTCAGATGATATCGCCAATGGCCTCAAAGAAGCCTTACGTGTAGGTGCAGAAAAAGGTTGTGCAAACCTGGCAAAACCGGATGGATTCTTCAAAAACGCCGCCCTTAAAATCCTCATGCCTCCAGAGGCCGCTAAAGTAGAAAGTACCCTCAGAAGCATCGGACTAAATCAACTCGCAGACGATTTCATCCTCAGTATGAACCGCGCCGCAGAAGATGCTTCCGCTACTGCAGCACCTATTTTTGTCAATGCCATCAAACAAATGACCATAACGGACGGAATCAACATCTTGCGTGGGGACGAAACAGCAGCTACAACCTATTTGCGCTCAAAAACTACGACCGAATTAAAGTCCAGCTTTAATCCTATCATCAAAACGTCCTTGGATAAAGTGAACGCAACGAAATACTGGGAGAAAGCTATCACAGCCTACAATGCCATTCCATTCAGTAACAAAAAAATCAATCCTGATTTGAGCGCGTATGTAACCGAAAAGGCGATGGAAGGAATTTACAGCGAAATAGCAAAACAAGAAAAAGATATCCGCGCGAATCCAATGGCGAGGACGACCGAGTTGTTGAAGAGAGTGTTTGAGAAGTAATGGTCAGTGGTGAATGGTAAATGGTAAATGAGGTATTCTCATAACAAAATCTTTACTCCCGAGTTAAACTAATCGTATGGAAAATAATAGAATCAATTACATCGATTATAGTTTAACTGATTTAGAACAAGACTGCTGGTCGCGTTTAGTTACGGGTGCCACTAAAAGCAGAAATCCATTTCATACGCCTACTGTAGCTACTTTAACGAATGGCGAAGTGAGTTTGCGAACCGTTGTTTTGCGTAAGACTTTACCATTTGAAAGAGAGTTGCGTTTTCATACAGATATTCGAAGCCCAAAATGGAAGGAGTTATCGATTAATCCATCCATTAGTGCGCTCTTTTATGATGCGTCAGAGCGCATTCAAATACGCGTAAAGGGAAAAGCGGTTTTACATCATACGAATGATTTGACGGCCAAAGCCTGGGAAACCACCTCTCTATCCAGTAGAAAATGCTATTTAACACTCCATAGCCCATCCAGTTTTGCCGATTCATCGACCAGCGGTCTTACGGAAGACATCGAACAAGAGAATTTCACCTTAGCAGAAAGTGAAGTGGGTTACGAAAACTTTGGCATTGTGTCTATCCACGTTCAATCGATCGATTGGTTGTGGCTGAACCATGCGGGGCATCGCAGGGCTTTCTTTGATTATGAGGAGGGGAGATTTCAGTGGATGGTGCCTTAAGAATTACTAACCATCATCACATCTCACATTTGAACTCATTTGAACACGTTTGAACCTATTTGGACAAAGGCTACTTGTCCTAATTTCACCGTTAAACTTTAGTGATTTTAACAAACTGGCGATAGGTCACAATCGCGTACCTCTGCAACCCACCTGAAATGTTGTTTGAACTGCAGGAGACCGTATTTACTTCATTTATATTGTAGGAATTTCCATGGTTTTCGCATTTAAATCGACCATTTGCGAATACCCAAGCGCCCCGTATTCCTTGGTGAGGGCAGCAATTACTAAAGGCTTTAATCGTCTTTTCTTCCGTACGTATCAATAGTACACCAGCATCTAGAATATTGGCATACCCTAAATTGTTTCCTAGATTTGAAAAGGCTGGATTTGACAGGTTTACATAAACCTGATTTCCTTCTTGAAAATAGCCATCATTATTGTATTTAGTGGCCACATTTTCAAATTCCTTCTTTTCAGAATCAGAAAGAACCTCGATAGGATCTTCCGTATTACTGCAGGAATTAGACGTGCCTAAAACCTGAATAAGTACTAAAGAGGGGCATAAATGTTGAACAAAATCTCTTCGCTTCATGGCGGCAAGAAACAAAATAAATGATTAAAATGAAACAAACTGTACCTACGAGCGCAATTAGACAACCTGACTTGGTTGCACTTTTCAAAAAAGAAAATGTGCAATTGGAAACCATTGGAATACCTAAGGATCGTACAATTAATTCAACAAAAGGGCTAAACGTTTATTCTGGTAATTTTGGCGACGCAGAAAGAAAGCATTTGATTAATCGAGGACTTATTGGATATAGTCATTCCAGCTATTTAAAAATACAGAATTTAGGGTTAAGCGCTTGTGTTGATCTGCTATTAAGCCCGGAAAAAGCATTTGAACTACCAATAAATGACTACTATCTGGATATTATTGATAATCCGGATGAGGTCAAAGGCGATGTGGCAAGAGGAGCCATTTGGGTAAACGCTACAGAGGTAAATCAAAGTGGTGCGCGATGGGTTTCATTAAAATCATGGATGTTGAAACAGTTTACACAACAATCCACTTCGATACATTGGCGCATGGTGCTATTTTATAATAACTTATTAGTTAGTTCTATTCAAAATGCGGGGATTTCTAAAAATGCATTTTACTATGTAGACACGTTATTCAAATTATCACTTGGCAATTTTAAAGAATTGATATATCAGATCACCATAGATCCATCCATGTTGATTTATTTGAATGGAAACCAAAACAATAAATATGCTCCTGATGAAAATTATGCGCGTGAATTACAAGAACTTTTTACCGTAGGGAAAGGGCCTAATTCTAAATACACAGAAAAGGATGTCGCTGAAATGGCGCGCCTCTTAACAGGATGGCAATTTGATTGGGAAAAAACGAAAACTACTGAAGGTCGTGCAGTAGTTACGAATAATCTTGCCATGCATGATACAGGTGAAAAGCAATTCTCTGAATTTTATGGTAATCGAAAAATCAGTGGTTCAAGTAATCCAGATAGAGCTGATGGCGAACTGCGTGAAGCGATTGACATGATTTGTGCGACAGATGAGATGCCCAAATATATCTGTCGACGAATTTACAGCTTCTTTGTGAACCCTAGTATTGATGCTGCCACGGAAGAACTTATCATTACTCCCTTAGCTAAAATATTCAAAGATTCGAAGTTTGAGATACTACCGGTTTTGAGAACCTTACTCATGAGTGAACACTTTTTCGACAGTCTTCATATCAAATCAATGATCAAATCACCTCTTGATTTCGTAGTGGGTATATTAAAAGAATTTGATTTGCCTTTATTGGATAATAGTAACAAACCTTATCCCATGGGAAGTGACGCTATCTATTACAATTTTAAAAGATTAAACGGCATTCAGAACGCCATGATAAGCCTTGGTATGAACATTGGAGACCCGCCCAGTGTATCTGGTTGGCCTGCCTATTACCAAGCGCCCGCTTTTGATCTGTTCTGGATAAATTCAGATACCATCATAAAAAGGGCCCAATTCACTGATGCAATTTTTAATTGGGGACAAGGTGTTTATTATAATAGTACCACTAAAACCGGTGCCCAAGTAAGGGCAAATTTAGCTAGTTACGCTAGTCAGTTTCAAAATCCAGAAAATTTAGAATTGCTAATTGATCAGCTAATCGAACGACATATTGGTCAAACAATAAGTACTGAAAATCGGCAGCAAATTATCAATCAAATTATGCAAGGGAATACGAATCTAAGTTATTGGTCGGCTATTTGGAATACTTATGCAACGAATCCCTCTGCGGAAAATGCGGTATTGATTCAAAATCGTTTGGCTAAGGGCTTAAGTCTAATTTATCAATTGGGTGAATCTCAACTTTATTAACAAAGAGAATGAACAGAAGGAAGTTTTTACATAATATGGCCCATTTAGCTGCCATTCCATCATTTCTACCAGGCTTAGGACAATTAGAAATGTCCAATCTTTTAAGCAATACAGTGGAAGCGGGTAAAATTTTAGTAATAGTTCGTCTTAATGGAGGGAATGATGGTTTAAATACGTTGATTCCTCTAGAACAATATGGCCAGTTAAAAACGATTCGCTCTGGAGTTATTTTACCGGAAAACAAGTACTTGCCTATTACAGGCTCCAGCCTCGGATTTCATCCTTCTATGGCGGGAATGAATACATTATTAAGCGAAAAAAGGCTAGCTATCGTACAATCAGTTGGCTATTCCAAACCTAATTTTTCTCATTTTAGATCTACGGACATATGGATGTCTGGAACAGATACAGATCAGTACGAAAGTTCAGGTTGGATGGCTAGGCAACTAGAAAAACAACATCCCCTTTATCCTAATACCTATCCAAATGCTCAATTTCCTCATCCACTTTCCATTGAATTAGGAGGCGAATCTAGTTTATTATTTCAAGGACAAAATTCTTTCACCAGTCTGATTTATTCTAACCCTGATCAATTTTACAGTCTACTAAATCCATTTGTCAATACCTATCCTACGACAATTCAAGGCTCCCGATTGGCCTATTTACAACTAATAGGTAAACAATCTCAGGTATACGGCTCGGTTGTACAATCTGCTTACCGTTCTGGATCAACACCATTTACTTTTCCAGAATCTGATCTAGGAAATCAATTTAAAATAATCCAAAAATTGATATCAGGAGGGCTTCAAACCAGAGTGTATATGGTTCAATTAACAGGATTTGATACACATGCGAAACAAGTAGACACACAAGATCCTACGAAAGGTCAGCACGCTTATTTACTCAAGCAAGTGAACGACGCGATCGTAAGCTTTATGAAAAATTTGGACGCTCAAAATTTAGGAGATCGCGTTGTAGGGGTTACTCTCTCCGAATTTGGTCGTACGGTGCATTCTAACGGAAGCAGCGGAACTGATCACGGAACGGTAGCACCTATGTTTGTATTTGGGAATTCAGTCAAAGGGGGAATTATTGGCGCTAATCCTAAAATTCCATTGGATTATAAAACAAGTGATGAGTTAACCGCTAACTACGATTTTAGACAAGTTTATGGTTCCTTACTCAATCAATGGATGGGCAATGATCCAAAACTCACAAATGAGATTTTATTTAAAGAATTCCCCAAAGTCCCCTTGATTAAATTATTCAATGACGCAGACGGAGATGGTGTACCAGATAATTTGGACCTATGCCCAGCCACTCCTATAGGTGCTATTGTCGATATCAATGGGTGCGAAGTTTTCAGTTTGCCAGTTACGAATTACGCGTTAAAAATAACGGCTACCACTTGTCCAGGAATGAGCAATGGAGGGATGAGTATTGATTTTGTCGATAAAAAATACACCTATTTAATCGACGTAACAGGTCCATTAAATTTTTTAAAATCAAGTAAATCAATAACAGGTAGCAGTCTTCTTTTAGAAAAACTAGGGATTGGTTCTTATCAAGTAAATATTAGTATTGAGGGTCAAAAAAACTACCTACAACGGTTTGATTTCCAAATAACAGAACCTGCAAGCCTAGTGGTACAATCAACTATTCAAGCAGAAAACGCTGTAATTCAATTAGCCTTATCTGGTTCAAGTAAATACTATATTCAATTAAATCATAAAATATATGAAACGAATGAACCTGCATGGAAAGGAGAATTGATCAAAGGTGCAAACCAAGTAAAAGTTTGGACCGACCTAAACTGTCAAGGTACTTTTTACAAAGAAGTATTTCAATCTGAGCAGGTCCATTGCTACCCGAACCCCTGTGCAGAGAATCTAACTATTTATGTAGGAGGTCAGGATTCGACAGCGCACATTCAGCTTATTGGAATAACAGGAATTGCTGTTTTATCGTTGCAGGGAATACCAGACGCCAATCGCGAAATTCAAGTAAACGTCTCCGCATTAAATTCCGGTATCTATCTGGTTCAGGTTACGGGAAATACAATCAATCAACAAGTAAAAATCATAAAAAAATGATACGACTAATTGCACTTTTATTTATCAGTTTTTGGCTTATTTCTTGTGGATCAGCTCCAGATGAAGCGCCTACTCCTGCACCAATTCCAGAAAAAGCACCTGATCCAGTTGAATTAAGTAAACCATTGAATAACACCAGCTGTTTAGAGGCGGTAAATTCTAATCAAGTAGAATTCTCCTGGATTCCTACCACTACAGCTTCTAGTTATGAAATTAAAATCACGAATTTGAAGACTAATCTAACAGAAATTAAAACGGCTACCACTAGCCCCGCTTTAATCAACCTTTCGGTAGGAGAGGCCTATTCATGGACCGTCGTTTCTAAATCAACAAAAACAAATCAAACTGCCACCTCTAAATCTTGGAAATTTTATTTTGCTGGCCCAGGAGAAAGTTCTTCAGCCCCTAACCCAGCTCAATTATTATCGCCTAAGGCTGGCGAATATATCGATACTCAAAATGGACAATTTCTTTTTGTATGGAAAGGATCTGACAATGACACCCCAGCAGAATCTTTAAGTTATGAAATTTATCTAGGTGAAGATTTTGCTAAAGTTGCACTATTAGATACACCTAAATTAAAGGCAGAAACAGCTAGCTTAACTGTACCTGTTCAATCTGGCAAAATCTATTATTGGATGGTAAAAACGATGGATGCTAAATCAGCGAGTTACTCTGCGATATATAGTTTTAGGGTGAATTAGAGAAAAATCAAAAAGGAATATCCTACGTATTAGAATAGTCATTTAAAACAAAAAAAGCCTCAGATTTCTCTGAGGCTTTTCGTTTTAGAAGTGATCCCGCTGGGATTCGAACCCAGGACCCATACATTAAAAGTGTATTGCTCTACCAACTGAGCTACGGAATCATTCAAGCCGAGGCTTGGTATATAAAAATGGTCCACTCTGGAACCGAAAGGAAGTTCAACCACTGGCTGACCTTCGTTTGCAAAAGAGTAACTTTTTCCCCTTATTGCGGTGCAAAACTAGCACCCTTTTTTAAATAATGCAAGCCCTTTCTCTAAATAAAATTATATTTCTTGTGATTTTTTCTTTTGGTTTTGGCCAAAGAGCTTATTCCCAAATAGATAGAAATCAACTCGCATTAGCAGATTCTTTGTTTAAAGCGAATAGACTTTTAAGAGCGGAGAAAATTTACGTGTCTCATTTAAAGACCAAACCGCGTGATTCGGAAAATATTAAATTAAAATTAGCCTATATCGCCAAAGCAAAAAATGACTGGTTGAAGGAATTATACTATTTATCGAGTATTCAGGCAACCAATGCTAGGCCGGAAATCTCGAAGCGTTTGGAGGAAATAGGAGAGAAGCAGGGGCTGAATGGCTTCAAGATGAGCCTTTGGGATCAGATTTATTGGTTGTATTTCAAATACTTCCCCTTCATTTTGGCATTCTTATTATTGATTGCCCTCTATGGCGCTGGGATTTTGACCTATTCTGTCTTCCAAAAGAAAGCGATACGCAGCAGTCAATTCACGTACTTAATCCTTTACATTGCCTTTATTGGCCTTTTTGCGAACTTCCCAGGCTTCTTAAATTACGGGATTATCACGAAAGATAAATCCTACATGCGCGACTTTCCATCCTCCGCCGCTCCGGTGGAGCGCCTTTTAAAGAAGGGAAACCGGATTAATTATTGGTTTACCCGCGATATTTGGGTGTATAGCCTAATTGAAAGCCAGCAGGGTTATGTAAAAGAAGACGACTTTCTACCTATCAACTAGAGGTGCAGAATTTGGAAACTTAAATCCAAAATGATTTCGCGGTCTGTCTCCGCGCTGCCTAGAACCCCTTTTACTTTTAAATCAGCGTTCTTTACTGCTTCAATAATGCGTACGACTTTCGCCAAAGGGTAATTTCTCGCCGCTGTGGTGTAATCACGCACGAAATAAGGATTTACCCCGATCAGCTTCGCAATCTCCCCGTCAGAGACATTTCCCACGTCGTGGACCTGCAATACCTTAGAAAAGAAGTTAAACAATAAGACCAGCATGGGCGCGGCAGGATTCTGCTTCGCATTTTCAGCAAAATGGAAGGCAATTTCCTGTGCTTTTTCCGTGTTGCGCTGGATGATGGCTTTTTGGAACTCAAAATAATTGTATTCCCGACTAATCCCGATGTATTTCTCCACCTCTGCAGAGCCCACTTCAGCGCCAGCAGGCACATTCACGGCTAATTTATCCGCTTCGTGCGCCATTCGAGACAAATCCGCGCCTACATACGAAACCATTAATTCGACGGTGGAGGGCTGAATTTTGATCCCCTTTTGGCCCAAATAATCCACTAACCAAGCCCCCAATTTATCTTCCGACACTTTCTTCGAAGTCACAATCACGCCGTGCTTCACCAGCGCAGAAAACACCTTTGATTTATCTGAAAGCAAGGATTTAACGGTCAAAACAAGTAGGGTAGAGGGCGTCGGATTCGCGCAATAATCTTCCCAAACCTTTAAATCATCGTCTTTGGCCTTCGCATTTTCCTTCGCTTTCGCCATCGCCTCGATGAACGCCGCCTCTTTCACAATCACGACC